>JADWMI010000081.1:7914-9297 GCA_015767395.1 Bacteroidota bacterium
GGAATCATATAAATGGTAAACATTAATGAAACCATTCCTAAACTTAACCTTCCAACTGAAATATGTGTTAAAGGGGAATCATGTGGTAATTGTATTTTTCCAAATAAATACATTGCCAACACTCCAAATATGGCAATCCAAATTGATAAGAACACTTCACGTTCTAACCAATGTAATTGTAATACCAAATCGGCATTTGACAAAAATTTAAATGCCAAGGCCAATTCTAAAAATCCTAATACCACTTTTACGGTATTTAACCAACCACCTGATTTAGGTAAGGAATTTAACCAACCTGGGAACGCAGCAAACAACGCAAACGGAATGGCCAAGGCCAATGAGAATCCTAACATCCCAACAATTGGGCCTATTTGATTTCCTCCTGCCGCAGCTTGAACTAATAACGTTCCTACAATTGGGCCAGTACACGAAAAGGAAACTATTGCCAAAGCAAGCGCCATAAAAAAGATACCTATAATTCCACCTCTATCTGCTTGGGAATCAACTTTAGTTCCCCAAGAACTTGGCAGTACTATTTCAAAAGCACCTAAAAACGATACGGCAAATACAATTAATAATAAAAAGAAAATGATGTTAAACCAAACATTGGTTGACAATGCGTTTAAGGCATCGGCTCCAAAAACGGCACTTACCAAAGAACCTAATAACACATAAATAATTACTATTGACAGCCCATAAATAATGGCATTTTTAATCCCTGCAGCTTTGTTTTTACTCTGTTTGGTAAAAAAACTAACCGTCATTGGAATCATTGGAAATACACAAGGTGTTAACAATGCTGCAAAACCAGATAAAAAAGCAATAAAGAAAATTCCTAGTAAACTCTTACTTGGGGATTTAGATTTCTTTTGTTTTTCCCCTGAAGTTAAAACTTGGTTACTATCAGCTTTAGAAGGATTCTCTGCGACTGTATTATTCTTTAATATTGAAAATTTTAAATCTACAAAAGTTGGTGGTAAACAACTGGCATCGTCACAAACCATAAATTCGACTTCTCCTATAATTGTTGAAGCTTTCTCATTCAGTAATTTAACACGTTGCTTAAAGGTTGCTTTGTTTTCAAAATACTTGATTTTCATTTCGAAAACAGGATCATCAACGGTATGACCTTCTTCTTCTGAAACCGATCCTACCAATTCGAAATCTTCTGATGATTCAAATGCAAAACTTGTTGGTATTGGCCCATCTTCTGGTACATTTTGTGAATATAAATGCCAATTAGATTCAATGCTAGCATTAATAATCAAATCGTATTCTGTATCTGATATTTTTTCAACTGAAGTTGTCCATTTAACAGGGTCATGGATTTGTGCATAATTAACAGCTCCTAAACCTATAAATAAAAATAATAAAAATAATTTT
>JADWMI010000300.1 GCA_015767395.1 Bacteroidota bacterium
ATTTGAGATAAATCTGGATGTGGAGCATCTTCTGCTCGAACCGAAAATGGACTTCCAGAAAGAATTACAGCTTTGTAATCTTCTACATTAAAACTTTTACTATTGTATGGAAAAATTTCACAAAAAATGTTTAATTCCCTAACTCTTCGAGCAATCAACTGTGTGTATTGCGAACCGAAATCTAAAATAAGTACCTGATGTTGCATCCGCAAAAATAATATTATTATAAATAGTACAAATACTTTATTTCATTTTTTCTCAACAATATGTTTTGAATGAAATTTTAATTGAATTTTTTAGTTAAACTATGAAAAATGGATGTTTTATTTGTTTTGAATAGTTGAAAAACATAAAAATATGTGTTTTTTTGAACTAAAATTAGCCCTTGTATTCCATTTTTTTCTTCAAACAAAGAATGGCTCTTGTTTAAAACCGAAAAACCACTCATACATTGATTTTAAAGCGATTTCTGACACTTTTAAGTAATTGACAAATTGTTAATAACTTGAAAACTAGGCATTGTTGAAACACTTAAAATTATAGAATGAAGCGTTATATTTGTGTGTTATAGAAATTAAATAAAATTTAGATTTTTAAGATATGAGTGACGAAATTAAAAAGCACGATTATTCCGCCGATAGTATTCAGGCTTTGGAAGGAATGGAGCATGTACGTATGCGTCCATCCATGTACATTGGAGATGTTGGAGTAAGAGGATTACACCATTTGGTATATGAAGTAGTTGACAACTCAATTGATGAGGCGATGGCTGGCCATTGTGATACTATTGATGTAATTATTAATGAAAACAATTCTGTTTCTGTAAAAGATAACGGTCGTGGTATTCCGGTTGGAATGCACAAAAAAGAAGGTGTTTCGGCATTGGAAGTTGTAATGACTAAAATTGGTGCTGGTGGTAAGTTTGATAAAGATTCTTACAAAGTTTCTGGTGGATTACACGGGGTTGGGGTTTCAGTTGTAAACGCTTTATCTGATCATTTAAGAGCTACTGTTTATTTAGATGGTAAAATTTGGGAACAAGAATATTCTAAAGGAAAAGCACTATATCCTGCAAAACCTATTGGAGAAACTACTGATAAAGGTACCTTGGTTACATTTTTACCAGACATCTCTATTTTTACACAAACAATTGAATTTAGTTATGAAACGTTAGCAACTAGATTGCGTGAACTTTCTTACCTAAATAAAGGTGTTACTTTAAAAATAACTGATAAAAGAGAAACTGACGATGAAGGAAACTTTACAACTGACACTTTTTACAGTGATAAAGGATTATCTGAATTTATTGAATATTTAGATGCAACAAGAGAGCAATTAACGGCAAATGTAATTTCTATTGAAGGCGAGAAAAATGGTGTTCCTGTTGAAGTAGCCATGGTTTATAACACTTCTTATACAGAAAATTTACATTCATATGTAAATAATATCAATACACATGAAGGAGGAACTCATTTATCTGGTTTTAGAAGAGGGCTAACTGCCACTTTAAAAAAGTATGCCGATGAATCAGGGATGCTTAAAAACTTAAAATTTGAAATTGCAGGAGATGATTTCCGAGAAGGACTAACTGCTATTATTTCGGTAAAAGTTGCAGAACCACAATTTGAAGGGCAAACTAAAACAAAATTAGGGAACCGTGAGGTTACCTCTGCCGTAAGTCAGGCTGTTTCGGAAATGCTGACAGATTATTTGGAAGAAAATCCGAATGATGCTAAAATCATTGTTCAAAAAGTGATATTGGCTGCAACTGCTCGTCATGCTGCTCGTAAAGCACGTGAAATGGTGCAACGTAAAACAGTGATGTCTATTGGTGGTTTACCTGGTAAATTAAGTGACTGTTCTGAAACGGATCCTGAAAAATGTGAAATTTTCTTAGTTGAGGGAGATTCTGCAGGTGGTACAGCTAAACAGGGACGCGATAGAGCTTTCCAAGCTATTTTACCTTTAAGGGGTAAAATTTTAAATGTTGAAAAAGCAATGCAACACAAAGTTTTTGAAAACGAAGAGATCAAAAACATGTATACTGCTTTAGGAGTTTCTGTTGGTACCGAAGAAGATCCAAGAGCATTAAACTTATCCAAATTACGTTATAATAAAATAGTTATTATGTGTGATGCCGATGTTGATGGTAGCCACATTGCCACTTTAATTCTTACATTCTTCTTTAGATATATGAAAGAATTGGTTGAAAATGGCCATATATTTATTGCTACTCCTCCTTTATATTTAGTTAAAAAAGGACAAAAAAGAGAGTATGCCTGGAATGATGATCAACGAGATATGATTGCCTTAAATATGGGTGGAAGTGTTAACATTCAACGATATAAAGGTCTTGGGGAAATGAATGCTGTTCAACTTTGGGACACTACTATGAATCCTGAATTTAGAACATTGCGTCAAGTAATTATTGACAATTTAACGGAAGCCGATAGGGTATTCTCTATGTTAATGGGTGATGAAGTTCCTCCAAGAAGAGCATTTATTGAAAAGAATGCTAAATATGCAAAAATTGACGCTTAAGTCGTTTTCCTTATAAATACACAAAAAGCCACTTTTTAAAGTGGCTTTTTTTTTAGGAATATATAAAAATAGTACTGATTCATTTATTAATAACGTTTTCGTAAATTACTGAAAATGTTTACATTCATTCATTTAAAAATCAGTACTTTTATACTTCGAAAAAAACAATATAAAAATAGTAAATATGAAAGTAACAGTAGTAGGAGCTGGTGCTGTTGGCGCAAGTTGTGCTGAGTACATAGCAATTAAAAACTTCGCATCAGAAGTAACTTTAATAGACATTAAAGAAGGGTTTGCTGAAGGGAAAGCGATGGACCTTATGCAGACAGCATCTTTGATGGGATTTGACACCCAAATTACAGGTGTAACAAATGATTATACAAAAACTGCAGGTAGTGATATAGCTGTAATTACAAGTGGTATTCCAAGAAAACCTGGAATGACGCGTGAAGAATTAATTGGCATCAATGCAGGTATTGTAAAATCTGTGGTTGCTAGCTTGGTTGAACATTCTCCAAATGTTATTGTAATTGTTGTAAGTAACCCAATGGATACTATGGCTTATTTAGCGCATAAATCATCTGGATTACCAAAAAACAGAATTATTGGTATGGGTGGTGCTTTAGATAGCGCACGTTTTAAATTTAGATTGGCGGAAGCTTTAGGTTGCCCACAATCTGATATTGACGGAATGGTAATTGGTGGTCATAGTGATACTGGTATGGTTCCATTAATTGGAAAAGCAGCTCGTAACAGTGTAAAAGTTTCTGAGTTTTTATCAGAAGAAAGAATGGCACAAGTTGTTGAAGACACTAAAGTTGGAGGCGCAACATTGACTAAATTATTAGGAACAAGTGCTTGGTACGCTCCAGGTGCAGCAGTTTCTTCAATGGTTCATGCTATTGCTTGTGATACTAAAAAAATGTTCCCTTGTTCAGCTTTATTAGAAGGTGAATATGGATT
>JADWMI010000082.1:0-3215 GCA_015767395.1 Bacteroidota bacterium
GCAATTTGCGGCTCTTTTTTTAGTTAAATTGTTTTGAAATGACTTCCGCTTTTCGGGTTTCGGAATAATCATAAAAACCTTCACCAGATTTTATGCCTAGTTTACCAGCTTGAACCATATTTACCAGAAGTGGACAAGGAGCGTATTTTGGATTTTTAAATCCGTCATATAAAACGTTCATTATAGAAAGGCATATATCCAAACCAATAAAATCAGCAAGCTGTAGAGGACCCATTGGGTGTGCCATTCCTAATTTCATAACAGTATCTATTTCAGAAACACCAGCAACACCGTTGTAAAGTGTTTCAATTGCTTCGTTGAGCATTGGCATCAAAATTCGGTTTGCAACAAACCCTGGGTAGTCATTCACAGCAACAGGTGCTTTGCCCAGTTTTTTTGAGATTTCCATAATAGCAGTAGTTACTTCCTTAGAAGTATTATAACCACTAATAATTTCAACCAATTTCATCATTGGAACTGGGTTCATAAAATGCATTCCAATTACCTTTTCTGGTCTGTTAGTAACCGAAGCTATCTTAGTAATTGAAATAGAGGAAGTGTTAGACGCCAAAATTGTATTTTTAGGAGCCTCTTTATCCAATTCTTTAAAAATTTTTAATTTTAAATCTACATTTTCAGTGGCAGCTTCAACAACCAAATCAACATTTTTTACGCCTTCAGAAATAGCAGTGAAGGTTGATATGTTTAACAGTGTCTCTTTTTTGGTTTCAATAGAAATTTTCTCTTTTGCAATTAACCTATCTAAATTACCCGAAATGGTTGCGATACCTTTATCAATAGCTTCCTGAGAAATATCAATTAAATGCACTTTGTAATTGTTTTGCGCAAATACATGAGCAATTCCATTGCCCATGGTTCCAGCTCCTATAACGGCTATATTTTTCATTTTAAATAATTAAGAGTTAGTTATTTTTTGGAGGCATGGTTCCAAAAACATGGTCCCATAAAGTATTTGAAACACCAAAAGCTTTTTCAGGATATTTATAATGATGTAAACTATGGTGCTTCCATATATATTTAAATCGTTTAGGAGGTTTTACCACATGGGTTGCTCTGTGTAAAAAAGAATACAAAAGGTAACCCAGAAAAAAACCTGGAAAAAAGCCCCAGGTGTAATTTGGGTATCCAATAATGCTAAATATTACGTAGAATATAGCAAACAACATACTTGCCATTAAAATCCCTGGTACTGGAGGCATTAGCAAACGCTCAGTATCTTTTGGATACAAATGGTGTGAGCCGTGCATAACAAAGTGAAAACGTTGAACAAATTTATTTTCGTTAATCCAGTGAAAAACAAAACGGTGTAGCATATATTCTGCAAATGTCCAGAAAAACAATGCAACCATAAACAAACCAATAAATTCAATAAGTTCAATGTTTTTTATATATAAAGCATTGTATATTAATAATATAACGACTGCTCCGTACACAATAATATTAGACCGTAAATTTGTTTTAGTTAAACTTTCTAAAAATGGATTCTTGAAAATAGTAGCATTCCCTTTGTTATGCTCTGTCGTAACTTTTGGATTCATAATTTTTGTAATGTTTAAAAACCACTAATAATTTGATGGGCTACTCTTAAAGCTTCCGTTCCTTGTTCAAGAGAAACAATAGGAGTCGTATTGTTATTTATTGCATCAGCAAACGAGTCTAATTCATCTAAAATAGCATTATTTGTTTCAACTGTTGGGTTTTCAAAATAAATTTGCTTTTTTATTCCTTCCGCATTCTGTAATATCATATCGAAATCACCAGGAGTTTCAGGAGCATCTTTCATTTTAACAACTTCAGTGGCTTTTTCGAAAAAATCAACTGCAATATAAGCATCCTTTTGAAAAAAACGAGATTTACGCATATTTTTCAGCGAAATTCTGCTAGCCGTTAGGTTTGCAACACAACCATTTTCGAACTCAATTCGAGCATTTGCAATATCTGGTGTTTCACTAATTACGGATACACCACTAGAATTGATATTTTTAACTTTAGATTTCACCACACTTAAAATCACATCTATATCGTGAATCATTAAATCTAACACTACAGGAACATCTGTTCCTCTTGGGTTAAATTCAGCCAATCTATGTGTTTCTATAAACATAGGTTTTTGAATAGAATCTTTAACGGCTGTAAATGCTGGGTTGAATCTTTCTACATGACCAACTTGTCCCTTTACGTTGTGTTTTTTAATTAGTAGCAGTAATTGTTCAGCTTCTTCAACCGTATTGGTGATTGGTTTTTCAATAAAAACATGCTTTCCTTTTTCAATAGCATCTTTTGCACAATCAAAATGCGAAAGAGTTGGCGTTACAATATCTACAACATCAACAGCATTTATAAGTGCTTCAATGGTATCAAATGATTTATATCCAAATTCTTCTTCAACCTTTACAGCATTCTCTTTAATTGGATCATAAAACCCAACAAGTTCATATTTTTCTGATTGATTTAATAATTTTAAATGAATTTTACCAAGATGACCAGCACCCAAGACTCCTGCTTTTAACATATCTAAACTTTAAATTTTAATTCTAACAAAAGTAAGAATCTTTACGCATTTATTTCTATTTTTAGCAACTCAAATTTAATTTTTTAGTGAAGGATACACACAAACATCAAGGACTTAGAAATCAATTGGTAAAGACGATTGTAGAAAAAGGGATTACCGATAAAAATGTGCTGAAAGCAATCGCCAATATCCCTAGGCATTTATTTATGGATTCAGGTTTTGTGGATTTTGCATATCAGGACAAAGCATTTCCTATTTCAGCAGATCAAACTATTTCTCAGCCTTATACCGTAGCATTTCAAACAGAAGTATTAGAAGTGGAACCAGGCCATAAAGTATTGGAAATTGGTACGGGTTCAGGATATCAAACAGCCGTTTTAATTGAGGTGGGAGCCAAAGTTTATACTATTGAACGTCAGAAAGAGTTGTTTAAAAAAACAAAATTATTTTTACCTAAACTGGGTTATAAACCAAAAAAAATAGTTTTTGGGGATGGATATAAAGGATTACCTGATGAAGCGCCTTTTGATAGCATTATTGTAACTGCAGGGGCTCCTTTTGTTCCAAAGCCTTTGTTGGCACAGTTGAAAATTGGTGGAAGATTGGTGATACCAGTTGGGGACGATGTTCAAACTATGAATTTAATAATACGGACAAGTGAAAAAGATTTTGAAAAGCACGA
>JADWMI010000082.1:3315-9274 GCA_015767395.1 Bacteroidota bacterium
ATTTGGTGACCGTGGAAGAATTTAGGGCGTTTGTTTTAAAAACAGGTTTTAAAACCGATGCAGATAAATTTGAGGATTCAGGAGTGTTTTCATTTGATAAAAATGCTTGGGATCTTTTAAAAGGTGCCAATTGGGAATTTCCTTTAGGACCTGATAAACCCAAAGCGATTGATAATCATCCTGTTACTCATGTAAGTTGGAACGACGCTAAGGCTTATTCAAGCTGGATTGGAAAACGCCTTCCTACTGAATTTGAGTGGGAATATGCTGCTAAAAACGGGAAGAATAGTGCCAATAAATATGCTTGGGGTAATACATTGGTTGTGAATAATAAATATATGGCAAATGTTTGGCAAGGAGCAAATACAAGTACTTCAGAAGCTTTAGATGGTTATTTATTGACTTCACCAGTAGGTGTTTTTGGAGAAACCGAATCAGGATTAACTGATATGGGTGGAAATGTTTGGCAATGGTGTGAAAACAATCATATGCCTTATCCTCAAAAGGGGAATATGCCATCTAACAATCAAAATATTAAAAGCACACGTGGAGGTTCGTTTATGTTTGACCAAGCATTGGAAAATAGTTATACAACAACATTTAGAGGTCAGAACTCTGTTGAAACTTCATTGTTTAACACTGGATTTAGATGTGCTAAATAACAAAGGACAGCATCTGTTTTAGCAAGTTTATTTAATGAAATGGAGAAAATTAAAGTTTTTTTTGCTAGAAAAAATTAGAATTTTCGCGTTTTTAATTGAAAATCTTTTCCTAAATATACACGTCTAACAGTTTCATCTTCAGCCAGTTCTTGAGGTGTTCCTTCTTTTAAAATACCACCTTCGAACATTAAGTAAGTTTTATCAGTAATTGCCAATGTTTCTTGAACATTATGATCGGTAATTAAAATACCAATATTGCGATCTTTTAAATGGGCAACAATATTTTGAATGTCTTCAACCGCAATTGGATCAACACCTGCAAAAGGCTCATCCAATAAAATGAATTTTGGGTCAGAGGCCAAAGCACGCGCTATTTCAGTTCTTCTACGTTCACCACCAGAAAGTAAATCTCCTCTGTTTTTTCTAACATGGCCCAAACTAAATTCTTCAATTAACGATTCTAATTTTTTCTTTTGTTCCATTTTAGAATGGTCAGTAAATTGTAAAACAGACATTATATTGTCTTCAACGGATAATTTTCTGAAAACTGAAGCTTCTTGCGCCAAGTAACCAACACCTTCAATGGCTCTTTTATACATTGGGAAATTTGTAATAGGTCGGTCATCTAAGTATATTTGACCTTCGTTTGGACTTACCATTCCAACAATCATATAAAATGAAGTCGTTTTTCCAGCCCCATTTGGACCTAATAACCCAACAATTTGGCCTTGTTCAACTTCCAATGAAATGCCCTTAACCACATATCTGCTTCCGTATTTCTTTTTGATGTTTTCAGCTCTTAATATCATTGTTGAATTGTTGTTTAACGGTTTATTCGTTGAATTCTTAATTATTGGTAAAGGTTAATTACTTGTTTGTTCTAATTCTTCCCAAAAGTCATAGGCTCTTCGTAAATGAGGGATTACAATAGTACCGCCAACCAGCGTTGCAATAGACATTGTTTCCATCATTTCATCTTTGGTAACACCTTGCTTAAAACAAGTTTCTAAATGGTATTTAATACAGTCATCGCATCGTAAAACAGCTGATGAGACCAAGCCTAATAATTCTTTGGTTTTAATATCTAAATGGCCTGCTTTAAAGGTATTTGTATCTAAGTTAAAAATGCGCTTTATAGTTTTATGATCTTCACCTAAAATTTTATCGTTCATTTTTTGACGATAAGTATTAAATTCTTCAACTTGATTAGGCATTTTCCTTTTCTTTTTTAAGTTCGTTTTTTACTACTATTTTAGAAATAGTAATACTAACTTCATATAGCAGCATAATTGGAATTCCAACAATGACTTGACTAATAATATCGGGTGGCGTAATTATCGCTGCCAAAATTAATACAACTACTAATGCATGTTTTCTATATTTTTTCAAAAAATCTGGAGTAACTAACCCCATTTTTGTTAAGAAATACATAACAATAGGAAGTTCAAAAATTAATCCTGAAGCTAAAGAAGATGATCTAACCAATGAGATATAGGACCCAATAGTGATATTTCTTTCAACCATATCATTAACTGAATAATTACCTAAAAAATTTACAGATAATGGCGTCACAATATAATAACCAAAAAGAACTCCAACAAAAAATAAAAATGAAGATATAATAATGAACAAAAAGGCTCCTTTTCGTTCTTTTTCATACAATCCAGGACTAATGAATTTCCAAAATTCCCAAACTATAAATGGAAAAGCAACGATAAAACCAACTGTTAAAGAAGTCCAAATATGAACACTAAACTGCTCTGCCATTGCCAAACTTTGGAATGTAAATGGAATGTCTTCAATACATAATCCATCTGCTCCGAATATTTTTGAAACTTTACAAAAAAAGCGATAAGTAATGAAATCAGCATCTTTAGGTGCAAAAAGAACGGTTCCAAAAACAAAATCCTTCATGATAAACGCAACGATAGAAAATAAAAAAACAACACCAGTTGAGCGTACCAAGTGCCATCTTAAAACTTCAACATGGTCTAAAAACGACATTTCTTTTTCTTTTTCAGCCATCTTAAAAAAGTCCTTCTTTTAATAAATCATGCAAATGAACAACACCAACATAGGTACCATTATCTTCAACTAAAATTTGAGTTATATTATTGTTTTCCATAGTTTCCAAAGCCTTAATAGCCATTTCGTCTGCTTGTATTGTTTTTGGGTTTTTACTCATTATATCAACTGCTGTGAGGTTGCTAATATCGGAATTATCTTTGAGCATACGTCGTAAATCACCGTCTGTTATTATTCCAACAACCTTATTGTTTTCCAATACAGCAGAAGTTCCCAAACGCTTTTTTGAAATTTCAATAATAACATCTTTAATTGGTGTACTTGTTATAACCTGAGGTATTTCGTTCTTACTAACTAAATCATGTACACGTAAATATAATTTTTTACCCAAAGCACCCCCTGGATGGTATTTTGCAAAATCCTTACTTGAAAAATCATTCAATTCTAATAAGCAAACGGCCAAAGCATCACCAATTACTAATTGAGCTGTTGTACTTGTAGTAGGCGCTAAATTATTAGGGCAAACTTCTTTTTCTACATAACAATTCAGTACAAAATCTGCATTGGTACCTAAAAAGGAATTTGTATTTCCTGTTAATGCAACAATTTTATTCCCGTAATTTTTAATAAATGGCACCAGCACTTTAATCTCTGGTGTGTTTCCACTTTTGGAAATACACATTACCACATCATTTTTTTGAATAATTCCTAAGTCACCATGAATGGCATCTGCCGCATGCATAAAAATTGAAGGCGTTCCAGTAGAATTTAAGGTCGCTACAATTTTATCGGCAATTTTAGCACTTTTACCAATTCCTGTAACAATTAGTCTACCGTTAGAATTATGAATAAAATTTACAGCATCTTCGAAATCTTTTGTTAAAAAATTAACTAAATTCGCAATTGCGTTACTTTCCGCTATAATAGTTTGCTTAGCTGTTTCTATAATTGTATTTTTATTTTTCAAAAGTTTTATGAATTTTGAATTAAAAAAGTTTTATCTTTATTAGCAAACAAAAATAAATCTAATTAATTAGATATTTGTTAATCTGATCAAAAAAATCAAAATCATAATAAAAAAATTGCTAGAAAATTTATTACCTATAAAGAATGATTGTTAAAATACATGCATAATATTATATTGAAGAATGAGTAGTAAAAAATTTGATGTACACGCAGCACTTAAAAAATATTTTGGTTTTACAAAATTTAAGGGCTTACAAGAAGTAGTTATAGAAAGTATAATGGATAATAATGATACGTTTGTTATTATGCCAACAGGTGGAGGGAAATCTTTGTGTTATCAATTGCCAGCATTAGTAAAAGAAGGTACTGCTATTGTAGTCTCTCCGTTAATTGCATTAATGAAAAATCAGGTAGATGCTATAAGGGGTATTTCTGATGAATATGGAATTGCCCATGTATTGAACTCTTCTTTGAATAAAACGGAAGTCAGCCAAGTAAAAAGCGATATAGAAAGTGGTATTACAAAATTATTGTACGTAGCCCCTGAATCTTTAATAAAAGAAGATTATGTTGAATTTTTACAAGCGCAAAAAATTTCATTTGTAGCCATAGATGAAGCACATTGTATTTCAGAATGGGGTCATGATTTTAGACCGGAATACAGAAATTTAAGAACAATCATTCAGAAAATAGACAATGTTCCAATTATTGGGTTAACTGCAACAGCTACCGAAAAAGTTCAGGAAGATATTTTGAAAACATTGGGTATGACTGAAGCTAAAACCTTTAAAGCATCGTTTAACAGGCCTAATTTGTTTTACGATGTACGTTCAAAAACGGCAAATATTCATGGGGATATTATTAGGTTTATTCGTCAACATGCCAATAAATCAGGAATTATCTATTGTTTAAGTAGAAAAAAAGTAGAAGAAATTGCGCAATTACTTCAAGTAAATGGTGTAAAAGCAGTTCCATATCATGCCGGATTGGATGCTAAAAAAAGATCTAAACATCAAGATATGTTTTTGATGGAAGATATAGATGTGGTAGTGGCAACAATTGCATTTGGTATGGGGATAGACAAGCCTGATGTACGTTTTGTAATTCATCATGATATTCCAAAAAGTTTAGAAAGCTATTATCAAGAAACTGGTAGAGCAGGGCGAGATGGTGGAGAAGGGTATTGTTTGGCATACTATGCTTATAAAGATATAGAAAAACTTGAAAAGTTTTTGTCGGGAAAACCAATTTCTGAGCAAGAAATTGGAAATGCCTTATTACAAGAAGTTGTAGGATATGCTGAAACATCAATGTCTCGACGGAAATATTTGTTACATTATTTTGGAGAAGAATTTGATGAAGTAAATGGTTTGGGAGCTGATATGGACGACAATGTTAGAAACCCTAAAGCGAAACATGAAGCAAAGTCAGAGTTAAAAAAACTATTAGAAGTCGTTAGGGATACGAATGAAAAATATAAATCCAAGGAATTGGTAAATACCATTATTGGTAAAATGAATGCTTTGCTTAAATCTCATAAAACAGATGAGCGGCCATTTTTTGGCTGTGGTAGCGAAAAAGATGGGAAGTATTGGATGGCAATGATTAGACAAGCTTTGGTTGCTGGCTTTATTAGAAAAGAAATTGAGCAATATGGTGTTGTAAAAATAACCGAAAAAGGAAAGGATTTTATTATAAAACCGACATCTTTTATGATGACAGAGGATCATTTATACGATGAATCTGATGATCAAAGTGTTATTGTAAAATCAAAAGGGGCAGGGGTTGTTGCTGATGAAGTTTTAATTAAAATATTAAAGGATTTACAAAAATCTGTTGCTAAAAAGAATGGTGTTCCACCGTATGCAGTTTTTCAAGAAACTTCTTTAGATGATATGGCTTTAAAATATCCGATAACCATGGAAGAATTAAAAAACATCTATGGTGTTGGTGAAGGTAAAGCTGTGAAATTTGGGAAACCCTTTATTGAATTAATAAAAAAATATGTTGAAGAAAATGATATTGTTAGGCCGGATGATTTTGTTGTAAAAAGCACAGGTGTAAATTCGAGTTTGAAATTATACATTATTCAAAATACAGATAGGAAATTGCCGTTAGAAGATATTGCAAAAGCAAAAGGGTTGACTTTTAGTGAGCTAATAGAGGAGATGCAACGAATTGTTTATAGTGGCACAAAAATTAATATAGATTATTGTATCAATGATTTGTTAGATGAAGATCAACAAGAAGAGATATTTGACTATTTTATGGAGTCTAAAGGCGATAGAATTCAAGATGCTATGGAT
>JADWMI010000083.1:0-1309 GCA_015767395.1 Bacteroidota bacterium
GATTTACATGCAGATCAAATTCAAGGATTTTTTGAAAAACCTGTAGATCATTTGTTTGCCTCAACTATGTTTTTACCTTATTTAAAAGAGCTCAAACTTACCAATCTCACCGTTGCTTCACCTGATATGGGTGGATCAAAACGGGCTTATGCTTATTCTAAATTCTTAGAAAGTGATGTGGTAATTTGTTATAAACAACGTATAAAAGCAAATATTATAGACACCATGGAGCTAATTGGTAAAGTTGAAGGGAGACATGTTATATTGGTTGATGATATGATTGATACTGGTGGAACTTTGGCAAAAGCAGCTGATGTAATGATGGAAAAAGGAGCTTTAAGTGTACGTGCTGTATGTACACATCCAATTTTGTCAGGTAACGCATTTGAAAAAATTGAAAATTCTCAATTGTTAGAATTAATTGTCTCTGATACAATCCCTTTAAAAAGAACAAGTTCTAAAATAAAAGTTGTATCTTGCGCCCCTTTGTTCGCAGACGTTATGCATAAAGTGCAGGATAACAGATCAATTAGCGGACAATTTTTAATGTAAATAATTAATAAATAGATAAATAAATGCAATCAATTACAATCACAGGATCCAAAAGAGAAAGCGTGGGCAAAGTTAGTACTAAAGCCTTACGTAATGCTGGAAAGGTACCTTGCGTATTATACGGAGGGGATAAAGCTTTACACTTTTCAGCTGACGAAAAATCGTTCAAAAAATTAGTGTATACTGCCAACGTTTATACTGCAACGATTGAAGTAGATGGAACTACTTATAGCGCAATTTTACAAGACATTCAGTTTCACCCAGTGTCTGACAAAATTTTACACATGGACTTTTACCAATTATTTGATGATAAATTGGTAACTATGGATATTCCAGTAAGATTAGTTGGAACATCTCCAGGTGTAATCAATGGTGGTTCTTTAAGTTTTGCCAAACGTAAATTAAGCATAAAAGCTTTACCAGCTGACTTGCCAGATTTTATTAACGCTGACATTTCTAAATTAAAAATTGGAATGAAAGTAGTTGTTTCTGATGTAGCAGATGATAAACTTACAATTATGCACCCAGAAAACACTGTAGTTGTTCAAGTTAGAACTGCACGTGCTGCTGTAGAAGATGAAGAAGAAGATGAAGAAGGAGAAGAAGGAGAAGAAGGAGCTACTGAAGAAGCTGCTACTGCCACCGAATAATTCTTTAATTAAGAAAATAATTTTAAAGCGTTGCATTTTGCAACGCTTTTCTTTTTTATAAACGAAATTCTTTTTAGTATTTTTGAAGTATGAATATTTTACACTTT
>JADWMI010000083.1:1409-9271 GCA_015767395.1 Bacteroidota bacterium
TTAGAAAATGTAATGATTATTTGTGATGATTTAAATTTAAATTTCGGCTCAATTCGTGTAAAAGCTAAAGGTAGTGACGGTGGGCATAACGGTTTAAAAGATATCAATGCAATTTTACAAACCCAACAATATGCACGTTTTAGATTTGGAGTAGGCTCAGAATTTTCTAAAGGCAGGCAAGTTGATTATGTTTTAGGTGAATGGGATGCAGATGAAGAAAAATTAATGCCAGAACGTTTGGAAAAATCTCATGCGCTTGTCAAATCGTTTGGAACAGCAGGATTAAACAACACAATGAACACCTTTAATGGTACTTAATTTTGTTTAATCGTTAAGTTGTGTAACTGTTTAATCATTTTTCGCTGGAGAAGATTTAAAATCAATTATCTGACGCAAACCACTCTGCATGTGAAGTACCTGTTTCCTGTAATTTTAAAGAATGTAACTTGATTGTTTTTGGTAACCTCTTTTTAATTTTTTCAGCAAAATCAATCAACATCATCTCACTTGTTGGCTGATAACCAACCAAAATAACATTGTGTCCTCTTTTTTCTAATTCTTCAGCCAATTCTACATGCGGCGTATTTTTATTAAATACGGTGGCGTGATCAAATTTATCTACAATTTCAGATAACACAATTTTCTTTAAATCCCCAAAATCTATTACCATTCCAAATTTCACATTTGAAGCATCACCAATTGGTGTTCCAATAACTGTTACAGACAATTTATAACTATGACCATGAACATTTTTACATTTTCCATCGTAACCATATAACGCATGTCCGGTTTCAAAATCAAACTGTTTCGTTATTCTAATATTGCTCATGTTTTTCTTTTTAATTAATCTTCTAAATCTTTTCTGTTTTTGGCTTTATAATAAACCAAATAAGCGATTAACACCAACCCAGCAAAAGGCAAATACGTTCCTATTACAACACCTATCTGGTATCCATCATCGGGTGCATTCTTTATTTTTTCTTCAATATCAATTTGCTGTAATAAAGCAATAAAACTCGCTAACATATACTACTTTTTAAATTTTTGTAAGGCTTTTTTTGTGGATTCAGATAGAACCAATTCCCCACTAATTTCAGCTCGTTGATCCAATAAATCACCCCAATTTTCAGTACCTTTCCATAATACTTTTTTCAATTCATTTAAAGCTTCGATATTGTATTTTGAAAGTTTTAATGCTAGAATCTCAACTTCCTTATCCATTTCATCAAGTGTAGTAAAAACTTTGGCATACAAGCCTTTCTCTTTTGCCCAATATGCAGTTTGCCAACTCGTAGCATCTAAGGTTAATTCTGAAAAAGCTGCCAAACCCATTTTACGTGTAACGGCTGGCTCGATTACAAACGGACCAATACCAATGGTTAATTCTGATAATTTAATAGATGCCTCTTCAGTTGCAAAACAATAATCACAAGCTGCAGCCAAGCCAACACCTCCACCAACGGCCTTCCCTTGTATACGTCCAACAATAATTTTAG
The DNA here is from genome assembly GCA_015767395.1 of Bacteroidota bacterium. Next base: position 2,906 of record JADWMI010000083.1, read on the forward strand.
TACAATTGCGCATGGCGTTAATCACATTCGCAAAACCTAAAAAGAATTTTTTCCCTTCCGTTAAAGTTGAAATGGCAACCAATTCATCAAAAGATGCACCAGCACAAAATGCACTCTCTTTTTCACTTTTCAAAACAATAACATGAACATCGTTATTCGCACTTAATTCATTAAAAGCGTTTGCTAACCTAGCCAACAACTCGCTAGGAAATGAATTACTTGCAGGATGAAAAAACGTAACTGTTGCTATGTTATTTTGAATGTGTGTGTATAAACTTCCATTACTCATAATGGTCAAAGTTACATGTTTTTATGTAAATATTTTTTTCTAAATTTTATTACTAAAATCCCCGCTCGCAACAACATCCAAACAGTAAATGCCATCCAAATAGCGTATAATTTTAAATTGAAATAATCTCCAATCAACAATACCGGTACAAACCCTAAAAAGGTAGCAATTAATAATAAATTTCTCAAGGTAACAGCTTCCGCCAATCCTTTAAAAATCCCATCAAATACAAAAGCTATTGCGTTAATTGGTTGCATTAAAAGCACAATCCAGAAGATATTGTAAAACGATTGCAAAACAAGTTCATCTTTTGAAAATAACAGTCCAATTTCTCTATAAAACAACCCACATATTACGGAAAGCATTATCGCTATAATAATTGAATATCGACTTAATTTAACGCTCAATTTCCACATCGTTTCATAGTTCCTTTCACCCAACAATTTTCCCGAAACAATATTTCCAACACTCGCATAACCATCAATAAAAAAAGCAAAAAACAACCAAATTTGGAAGGCTATGGTTTGAGCTGCAATATAATTATCACCATATTTTGTCGCATAAGAATTTGCCAAATAAAGTGCTACATTCAATGCTATTGCTCTAATAATTAAGTTAAAACTAATAGCCAATAAATTTTTAATTTCTTTATTGAACGGAAATTTAATTTTCAAATTAAAAGGCGTTTTTTTCAATAAAAATATAAATGCCAACAACGCCATAACTGCTTGTGAAATTACACTTGCCCAAGCTGCTCCTTTTACATTCATTGGATCTATGAATCCTTCAATCCCGTAAACCAGCATAAAATCCAATCCAATATTTAATGAAGCGCCCACAATACTAATTATCATAGGCCAAACGGTGTTTTGAAGCCCTCTAAAAACACCAAAACATGAAAAAACAAATAAGGTGAGTGGAAATCCAATTGCCCTAATTTTATAATATTCCACTGAATAACTTAAAATGAGTCCATCTGCATTGTACATTTCAAATATTTGATTGGCGAAAAAGATGGTTACAACGTAAATTATAACACTAAGAAGCAAATTAATAGCGATTATTTGGGCTGGAAGTGATGCTATTTCATCTAATTTTTTGGCACCTAAATATTTGGATACTGTTGCTGAAATAGCCGAACGGGTTTGTGCTAAAATCCAAACCAACGCCGAAATAAAAGACCCTGCAATACCAACAGCTGCTAATGCTTCCGTTGGATGATTTTGAATATTTCCAACAATTGCAGTATCGGTTATTGAAAGCAGGGGTTCCGCAATTCCAGAAATGATGGCTGGAATAGCCAATTTATTAATGCCTTTAAACGTAATGTTTGACTCTTTATACATTTAGAACTTTTTCATAACAGTAAAAAGGAAACTTACTCTGTTTTGGAAAATAAATACTTTCTAGCTTTACATAATTACGTTTTTCATAAAACTCCTGATTCCTTTTATTTTGACTAAAAGTATCTAATCTTATAGAAGGATAATGATGCTCTTTTGCATAATTTTCAGCAAAACGCATTAATTCTTGCGCATAGCCTTTGCCTTGAAAAATTGGATCAACTGCTAACCTATGAATGTATAGGTTTCGGCTACCATTGGTCAACCATTTTACAGTTTTATATTCTGTATCTTCAATTTCACTTAATACAACAATTCCTATTATGCTATTTTTTTCAACTAATTTCCATATTTGTTGAAGCTCAATATCCAATTGCAAAATTTCTTTAGAGGGGTAATAATTGTTCCATTGAAAAACGCCTTGATCAATCATATGATTCGCACAACTTTTAGTGATCGCATATAATTTTTCTAAATCGTTAAAAGCCGCTTTTTCAATCGAAATCATTTCCAAGTCTATTTATCAAGAATAAAATCAATACTGATTTTCACAACCTCTTCTAGGTGTATTGGCATTTTAGTTTCATTCCAAGGTTGTTCACTTCCCAAAGAATGATTCATCTCCTCAATCATAATCAATTCACTTTTAGGATTCCAACTATGCAAATCTTCAGCATCTTGTGGCAATACGGTATCATCAATCTCTCCTTGAATTATTAAATGAGGGATTTTAATTTTTGAAACAGCGTTTTTTATAGTCAACCGTTCTTCGTTTTCTTTAAAATTGGTGTAAAACTGAAAATAATGAGGCATTTGCTGTTTTGTTCTTGAATTTTCAATATATGAAACACCTGCTTTTTTCCACATTTGAAGTATTTCTCCAGAAGGAAAACGAACTCCAAAATCTGAAACACCACACCAAGATATTACTTTTGACACCTTATTGTTTTCACCTGCTTTTAGGGTTACAATTCCACCGCCTCTTGAATGCCCAATTAAAGTAATATTCTGAGTGTCAATTTCATTTTTAAAATCAGAATTGGTAGTAACCCAGTCAATAATTGTATCTAAATCATCTAATTCTAAAATTAAATTATTTTCACCAAAAGCTTTCAAGTCTGGGAAATCAATTGGATTTTCGGCAGTACCACCATTGTGAGAAAAATTAAATTTCACAAAAAATGAATCATTGTTTACAAATTCCTTTGCTGCTAAATTCCAAGCGCCCCAGTCTTTATAACCTTTGTATCCGTGGCAAAAAATAACAACGGGTTTTTTAGTATGGGTTTTATTGTAAAAAACATCCGTTAAAATAGGTTTATTGTGGTGTTTACTTTTTACAATTTTATTTAATAATGAATTCATATTGGTGGTTTAAAATGGTAAATTTTCGTTTTGCTTAAAAGGAATTTCCGGATTCAAAATTTCAATAATTAAATTATTAATTACTTCCATAAAATCATCAATTCTCTCATTTGTAACTTGGTAATCTTTTCCTCTAAATTGTTCTGTAAAATTCATTTTTAAAAATCCTTCTTTTAAATTTTTAAATGAAATAATTCCGCTTTGTAATTCATTAATTGGAATATTTGAAGTCACTGAAAACATATAAGAATATAGCATTACCTGCATTGCCTTGGTATATTTATAATTTTCCATGATCAAACTAAAATCATTCATTTTTAACTGGCTACTTTCAACCTTACCCGTTTTATAATCAATAATTCTTGTTACGCCATCAAGTTGATCAATTCTATCAACAGTACCTCTAACTTTTATTGGGAAATCAATTCCTGGAATATCAATCTCTATTTCCATTCTTTCCTCCAAAGCAATAATTTTTAATTGCTTATTTTGATTTATTTCGTTCAGTTCTGCTTTTAAAAAATTCTGAATATATTTTTTACTTACTTCAAAAATTAGTTTGTTTTTTCCTGTTTCAATATTCCCTTTTAAATAGTGTTTTTCAAAATAAATATTCAGTAATTCATTAATGCTTTTTTGCATCCCAACTATATGATTTTTTATTACAAACTTACCTATAAAAGGTTTGTACATATGTTCAAGTACGTCGTGAATTACAGTTCCCATTGTATTGGCAGCAATGGTTTCTTCAACCTCATCAACCTCTTTAATTTTTAATACTTTTTGTTCATAAAAACTAATAGGGTTATATATATAATTGGCCAAGGCAGAAGGTGATATTCCTTCTGAAAACACCGTTTTAAGTCGTTCTAAAACTTCAGGTGTTTTTGGAATCTCCAACAATGTAGATTTTGTTTGTTGAAGTTTTGGGCTAATGATTTTTTTTGCGATAGCTGGATTGTTAATTTCAAGTTGCGTTAAAAAACGACTCTTTTCTCCTGCTCCATATCCATCTGTTTCTGTATTATAAATCAAATAAACAGTCTTTGCTCGTAGTAACAACCGTTGAAAATGATAAGAAAAAATAGCATCCTTTTCTTGATAAGTAGGCAAGCCAAAATATTTTTTTACATCGAAAGGAATAAACGAAAATTCATTTTTACCACCAGGGAGTATTCCTTCATTTACCGAAGTAATAATCACGGTTTCAAAATCCAACGCTCTTGTCTCAAGCATTCCCATTAATTGTAAACCATGCAATGGTTCCCCTTGAAACGAAAGTTTTTCGTTTTTTAAAATCTGATTGTAAAACAAGGTAAGCGTATTTAAATCACCAATATGATTGTATTTTGTATTTAGGGATTCTAACTGCTGAAAAACATGATAAAAACGAAATAAATATTCTTTTTCTACACCTTCAACACTTTCTTTCAGCTCATTAATTAAATGAATACATTGCTTAATTATATGGTTCATGTTTAATGAAAAGCAAAACAATGAAAACAACACAGAAAGCTTTTCAACTTCTTCTTTTGAGCAAAAACTTTTTAGTGAATTCACCGATAAAAATATACTGTTTTCTTTTTTTATTTTTACAATTAAACTTTGAAGATCTGCTCCAAACAGTTTATTTAAAAAAGAATCATTTAATAAATTCAAAACGTCCTTATAATAAAATTGCTGTATTTCAACTTTATTAAACTTTTGCTGATTTAAGTGCATTTTAAACAACTTATCAAACAAACCTGCCACTGGAATATCTTTTAATGGATATCCCATTGTAATGTTGATATTATGGACGTTATTAGGTAAGGAGTTTAGCGCTAAACTTAACAAATTTTCATCTGCCAATACCAGTGCTGTTTCATTAAAGTTTTCAAAACTTGATAATAACTCTCCAACATACTTAATTTGGGTAATATTTTTTGGTGCCCCAACGATGTGAATCTTTTGATCCTTTTGAGAATTGCTAGTATCCCATAAAAATGGATTTTCTTTGTAATAGGCCCATTCGTTTTTATACTTTCTTAAAAAAACACCCGCTTCGTTTGATTTATCAAGTAAAGCCTCGTTCGCATCCCAGTAAACACTCGCAACATTGTTGTTTAATAATTCTTGAAAAATATGCTCTTCGGCTTTATTCAATGCGTTAAATCCAATAAAAACAACTTGATTATTTTCTGAGTTATTAATATAATACTCTAAATTTTCGGTCGCTTCTTTATAAATTAAACCTTGATAACCAAATTTATTGCTTTTAAGTTTTTCGTAAAGTGCGTTGTATAATATGGTTAAATATTCAAAAAATTCAAGGTAATTTACGGCTAACTGACTCGGTTTTTTTTGTTGAAACCACTTATCTAATTTTTTTATATCACTTAAATTTGAAAAGAAATCTTCAGAATTCACCAAATAACTATCTATTTCATTAAAATCGTGCAAAGCTATTGTTGCCCATTGTGAAAATGTCTCAAATGATTCAATGTTTTTTTTAGGAAGGTGCTTTATATATATACTGTAAAATTCGAAAAGTAATTGCGTATTGTCAATTAAATGAATGTCAGCCAATTCCTGAATATAGTTTTCAATACTTTCAATTTTTGGAAAAAAGGAAGTCCTTGGAATTTTTTGTTGTAACTCTTCCTTTAAAAATATACAAGCCCGTTGACTTGGCAAAACAAATGTTAAATTATGATAACTTTTGTGTTCGCGAATAATGGTATCAACAACATTAGAAATAAATGATTTCATATAATTTATTAGATATATAAAAATAGAAAAAGCCATTCAATTAGAATGGCTTTTTCTTATTTTTAAAAATTATATTTTTAAATTATTTTGATGCTTTAAATTCAACACGTCTGTTAGCAGCTCTACCTTTTGATGTAGAATTGTCTTGTGCAGGTTGAGATTTTCCTAAACCTTCAATTGATAAATCATCAGCACTAACACCTCTTGAAATTAAATATTCTTTAACTGTATTAGCTCTCGCTTCAGACAATTTATTATTGTATCCTTCTGGACCTCTACTATCACAATGACCTTCAACTGTGTAGTTATCGTTTGAATTTTCTTTTAAAATTTCAGCAATCATATCTAAACGGCTTGGCATTTCTTCAGTAAATTCAGCACTTTCTGATTTAAAGTAAACTCCTTTTGCCAATTCATTAATTTTAGCTAAATCTGCATCAGAAATTGTTTCTGGGCAACCATTGTTAGATGCTGGACCTGCTTCATTAGGACATTTATCATCTTTATCAAATACACCATCTCCATCTGTATCTGGCCAAGGACAACCTTTATTTTCAGCTGGACCTGCTACTTTAGGACAAGCATCATCAATATCAACAACACCGTCTCCATCAGTAT
>JADWMI010000301.1 GCA_015767395.1 Bacteroidota bacterium
ATTCAGAACTTCCAGAAGGAGTCAGTTACCCTCAATTATCGTTAAGTGGGTCAAATGAAAATAAATCACCCATTTTGTCTTATAGCATCAATGCTAATGAGAGTCCGCATTTTATAAAAAAATATGCAGAGAATCATATCAGTCCGAAAATAGCAGCTATTAAAGGGATAAATAAAGTAGAGGTCAATGGAGCAACTCCCTTTGAGTGGGTTGTAACCTATGAAGCCGATAAATTGTTACAACTACATATTTCTGTTAATGAAATAGAACAGGCTATTAGAAACTACTTTCAAAAACAACAATTAGGGAATGGACAGTATAGCCTGAATGCAGATACGTCCAATTTAATTATTCCTTTGGCATTGGTGTATAAAAACAATGATACCATCGATTGGGAGCAGATTCCTATTAAAAAAATTGAAAATAGAATTATCTATTTAAAAGATGTTGCAAAAGTGCAGTTTCAAGAGGCTTCGGTTTCTTCGTTTTATAGAATTAATGGATTGAACTCTATTAGTATTGTTGTTTTTGCAGAGAAAGGCGTTAATACCATTGAAGTTACGGCTAGAGTAAAAGAAGTTATTGGCTCTTTAAAAGAGGAAATAGCAAAAGGATATTCTTTAAAATTGACTCAAGACACTACCCAATTCGTTGTTGAGGAATTGGACAAAATAAAGGTTCGCATGCTGTTTTCATTGTTAATTTTGTTTGTACTGATCTTAATCATCAACAGAAGTTTTAGATACGCAGCTATTTTATTTTTGTGTATCCTCACAAATTTATTGATTGCACTTATTTTTTATTATGCGTTGCAAGTAGAATTACAATTATACTCTTTTGCTGGAATTACGATTTCTTTTGGGATTATAATAGACAATAGCATTATCATGATTGATCACCTCAGAAACAAGGGAGATAAAAAAGCCTTTTTGGCCATATTAGCAGCAACTTTAACCACGATTAGTGCTTTGTTAATCGTGTTTTTACTAGAAGAAAGTCAGCAGGTAAATTTAAAAGACTTTGCTGTAGTAATTGCTATAAATATTGGAGTCTCCTTATTTGTGTCTTTATATTTTGTGCCAGCCCTAATGGAGAAAATAAATATTAGTCCGAATAGAATAAAATTCTCTAGAAAACGCAAGCGAAGAATTTTAAAGTTTACAAATGGTTATACAAAATTAATAGTACAGTTTAAAAGACCTCGATTTAAATGGGTTTTTATTTTGTTAGTTGTAATTGGTTTTGGATTGCCAATTCAATTTTTACCAACTTCTGTGGATGGCCAAGGTACTATGGCGAAAACCTATAATAAAACATTGGGTAGCGAATGGTTTCAAAATGAAATTAAGCCAACCTTAGAAAAGGTTTTAGGAGGAACATTGCGACTTTTTACGGAACATGTATATGAAAACTCTTACTATTCAGAACCTGAAAGAACCACCTTAAGAGTTACAGGAAGGATGCCTGAAGGTTGTACCATAGAGCAATTGAATGATGTGGTACAAAAAATGGAAAACTTCATTAGTAGTTTTGATGAAGTGGAATTATACGAAACAAGAATTTCGAGTCATCGGAGTTCTAATATTAACATTTACTTTAAAGATGAATTTGAATTTAGCGGTTTTCCATTTACGTTGAAAAGTATGCTAGAATCTAAGTCTATTAGTTTAGGTGGACTGGATTGGACGGTAAGTGGAGTGGGGCGTGGATTTTCTAATGCGTTGGGTACAGGTTATAAAAATAACAGAATATTAGTAGAGGGTTATAATTATGATGAATTGTATAAATATGCCGAAATTTTAAAAACTCAATTGATAGAAAATGGAAATTCTAGAGTCAAAGATGTTGAAATTACCAGTAGAGGCTATGGCGGTAAAACCCTGCAAGAATATTATTTAGATTTTGATAATGAACGTATGGCATTGGCGAATGTCTCTCAAAGTGAATTTTACAATTATTTAAAAAAGCAAGTACATTCCAATAACTTGACTTCTATTGTACATAATAACGAATTACAAAATGTAAAATTGGTAGCAGATCAATACAAAAAATTCAATGTGTGGGATTTAAAATATACACCTATTGTGATTGGGAAAGACCAATACAAATTAAATCAGTTTGCATCCATAGAAAAGCGAAAAACGGGGAATACAATTTCTAAGGTGAATCAGCAATACAGATTAACAGTAGCCTATGACTTCATTGGAACAGCACCTTTAGCCAAAAAAGTACGGGAAGAAAATATCGAGATATTAGAATCAAAATTACCGATTGGTTATAAAGTTTTTCAGCAGACCTATAGAGGCTGGAATAAAAAGGATAAAAAACAATATTACTATTTGTTTATTGTTATTGGAATCATCTTTTTAATTTGTTCTATAGTACTCGAATCTTTAAAACAACCTTTTGTTATTGTGAGTATGATTCCAATTTCATTTATAGGGGTGTTTCTTACTTTTTATCTCTTCGATTATAATTTTGATCAAGGTGGCTATGCTTCTTTTATATTATTATGTGGTATTAGTGTTAATTCAGCACTCTATATTATTAATGATTATAACAATTTAAAGCGACAGTTTCAAAATAGAAGTTTGGCATCATTGTATTTTAAGGCTTTTAATTATAAAATAACACCCGTAGTATTGACCATCGTTTCTACTGTAGTTGGTCTTGTTCCCTTTATTTGGGATGGTCAAAAAGAAGCGTTTTGGTTTTCATTTGCTGTTGGATCGATAGGAGGTTTGGTATTTTCATTGGTGGCAATATTTATTTATTTACCGTTGTTTACTCTTAAGTTAAAAAAAGATTGAATATATCTTTATTTAAAGATAGTGAAAGCAATAAAGGTCGGATATTAAATTAAGGAACGAAAAACGATAGAAGAATTTAATAACCAAAATAAAATTTACAAATATGCAACTTAACTTAAACTGTAACTTTTATTTTCATGTTCAAATTTCCCTGTAAACTAGATAGGCAGAACCACTTATTGAGATTATGCGTCAACCATACGCACGGTTGACGTATAATCTCAATAAAACCCCCTCAATTATTTTCTCCTCTCAAAGAATTACGATCTATATTTTCCAACGATGGACTTGTAATAAAAAAATGGACAATTAATTGAGAGATTAAGTAGCTACATTTTGGTTATACATTTCTAATTCAAATTCCTTAACATTTTTGTTTCTCCAAGAAGGAATATCTACTTGATTTTCCTTTATCTTGTTAATTTCGGAACCTTATTGATCGGAAAACTAGTTCTTTATGTTATTTTTATTTTTATATAAACAAGACCTAAATCAAAATAAATTCTATTAAAATTTTCTGCAAAATTTTTTTTAATAATTTACGCCGATTTTACTTGCTTTATAATTATAACTAATTATATTTGCACCACCTTAATAAAAGGTAAATTAAAACAAAAGTTCTTATCAAATAAGTTACCTATTCGGTTACCAAGTGTAAATGAAAAAACATAACTTTTTGATTATTAAAAA
>JADWMI010000302.1 GCA_015767395.1 Bacteroidota bacterium
TAAATTCATAATCCTATTTCTCTTAAACCAAATAGAAGTTTAGATGCATTAAAAAATGACAAAAAAAATGTTAATTTTCACATAAGACAACAATTAGGAAACAATAATTTAACACTAATCTTTTTTAAAAATACACATACAGTGTTGGTTTTCTATGAGTTCACCCTCCCCTTAAATACTTGAAATATTTGAAGTTTTAAAAACAAATACTTTCAAAAGTAAAAAACCTTAATAATCACATTATGTTTTGGTTACATAAAATTCAATTTTAGATAAGATATTTGACATTGAATTAATTACACTACAACATTTCATTTCAAAATTTTTATTTTTATAGTAACATACTCTTAACATTGAATTAACATATGTGTTGGTTATTTGCAGTGATTAAAATCTAAATTATTTATAATGAAATTTAAAATTACATTCATTACGCTATTCTTAGGTGTAATTACATTATCCCAATCACAAGAGTCAATTAAACCAACAAAATTTGGAAAAGGAATTTTCAATATAGTTGGTAAAGACAGTACTTTTTCCATGAAAATTGGAGCAAGATTTCAATTTTTAAGCACAACTATGATGCAAGATGGAGAAAATCCAGAAACTAGCTTCTTGGTAAGACGTGCCCGCTTAAAATTTGATGGATTTGCTTATAGCCCTAAATTAACCTATAAATTAGAGTTAGGATTGTCTAATAGAGATCTTGGCGGTGCTTCTGTATACTCAGGGTATGGCTCGAGAATGATTTTAGACGCCGTTTTGAAATACAATTTTTACAAAAACTTTGTAGTTTGGGGTGGTCAAACTAAACTTCCAGGTAACAGAGAGCGTGTAATTTCTTCTGCTAATTTACAACAAGTGGATCGTTCATTATTGAACGCTAAATTCACCTTGGATCGGGATGTTGGATTTCAATTAAGACATCATTTCACACTATTTAACAATTTTATAGTTAGAGAATCCTTTGCGCTTTCACAGGGAGAAGGAAGAAATATTATTACTGGAAACCTTGGTGGTCACCAATATACTGGGAGAATTGAACTACTTCCTTTTGGAAAATTTACTGGTAAAGGAGATTATTCTGGATCAGATTTAAAAAGAGAACCAACACCAAAACTATCATTGGCGTCATCTTATGATCATAACAACAACGCTGTAAAAACTAGAAGTAATCAAGGATCATACATGGAAACTGATTACGGCTATTTTGAAACTAACATTAACACCTTGTTTGTTGATGCTATGTTCAAATACAATGGCTTTAGCTTTATGGCAGAATATGCAAAAAGAAATGCAAAAGATCCAATTGCAAAAAACTCGGATGGAACCGAAACAGGTGATATTGTTCAAGTGGGGACAGGTCTTAACTTTCAAAGTGGATATTTATTTAAAAAAAATTGGGAAATATCAGGAAGATTCTCTAATGTGAAATTAGATGAAAATATTACAGGGAAGGTTCCAGAAAATCAATACACACTTGGTCTTTCAAAATTTATTGTTGGTCATAAGCTTAAGGTTCAAACAGATGTGAGTTACATTGATTCATCATTTTTAAGCGATACAGTTATGTGGCGATTACAATTCGACATTCACTTTTAATAAATAATTGCTACTCAAAATTTATCGACAGCAATTTTGTTTTCGAAAAGAAAGAGCCTTCGTTTAAAAACGAAGGCTCTTTTATTATACCGCCTTTTTCAGTTTGTTAACAGTCGTTAACATTCTTTGATGCCTTTAAAATGTAATTTATGTTACATTTGCCAATTATTAAAAAAATAAATTCAAAATGATTCATAAATTAAAAGTTTTATTCCTTTTAATAATTCTTGCAACGAGTACACTTTATGCGCAACAAGGAAGTATTCAAGGAATTGTGTCAGATAGCGATTCTAACGAAAGTATTCCTTATACTACTGTTGTTATTACTGATGATGCAACTTCAAAAACAATAAACGGAATTGTTTCAAATGAAAATGGAAAATTCAAAGCAGCTAAAATTCCTTTTGGAACTTATTCTTTGGAAATTTCATTTATGGGTTACAACTCAAAAACTATTAACAATGTTATCGTTGATAAGCAACATTCAAAAGTATCTTTGGAAAATGTTTTCTTAAAAATATCGGTAGAATCGTTGAACGAAGTTTCAATAACAGCAAAAAATAAAATTCAATCTACAAAAATCGATAGAAAAACATACAATCCTAGCGATTTTGAAACGGCTAAAGGAGGAACTGCAGCCGATGTATTAAACAAACTACCGTCAGTTTCTGTAGATCCTAGTGGAGCTGTTTCAGTAAGGGGAACCACAAATTTTCAGGTATATTTAAATGGAAAACCAACGCAAATTGAAGCTGCTGTTTTATTAGCACAAATTGCTGGAAGCAATGTAAATAAAGTTGATGTAATTACAGTTCCAACTGCAAGTTTTGATGCACAAGGAAAAGGTGGAATTATAAATATTACGACTAAAACAAACGGTGTTGAAGGTTTATCAATAGCTGCAAATGGTTTAATTGGCGGTTCGCCTTGGTCTAATACTAACGATAAATACAGTGGTCATAAAATGAATAATGACCGTTATGGAGGTGGGTTAAACTTAATGTACAACACTAAAAAAACTTCATTTTATGGAGGTTTTAATTATAACAAAAGAAATGTAAACGGTAAACGAAGTGGAGATGCGCGCGTTTTAGTTAAGTATCCAGAAGGAGAATATTTTCATATGGTTGCTGCCGGGGAACGTCCGGAATGGTACGAATATTACACTGCAAACGCAGGAATTGATTTTAACTTAAGTGATAAAGACAAGCTTTCGGTAACCTATTCATACGGTAACAGAACTGGTGGAAGAGCAGCATATTATATCTATAACAATTACTACGCAGATGCCGATGGTTCAAATAAAGACCTAACTTCTGAAGACTGGATTTACAATCCAAATATTGACAATAGATACGGACAATATAATACGTTCAATGCCGATTATTCATTAGATATTAGCGAAGACAAAAATTTAAAAATAGCAGGTTCTTACGAAAATTCTCAATTAAGTAGAGAACTTACCAATGAAAACTATGCTTACGATCCTGATACAGATACTGCAGGTTCAACTGTTGAGCAACAATATTCAATGTCTGATGATACACCTTTAAGCGGATTTATTTTTTCAGCTGATTATTCAATAAAATACAGTGAATTTAATTCATTGAAAATAGGGGTTAGAACTAACAATGTAAATATTGCTGGTGACTTTACTTTTGACAATGATTTGGTTACAAAAGATTTAGACAATTCTATTGATATGGACCGTGGCGTTTATGCTGGATACGTTGATTTTACTGGTAAAACAGGAGAATTAGATTACATCGTTGGACTAAGAATGGAGTTTGAAGATCAAAAAATGCATGTAACCAATACTGATTATTTAAACCTATTTAACAACTCTGGAGAATCTGATTTTAACCATACTAAGTTAGATTTCTTTCCCTCAGTACA
>JADWMI010000303.1 GCA_015767395.1 Bacteroidota bacterium
CTGTTTGGAAACCCTTAATGATTTAACTTATTGATATAAATAATTGTTAAGAGTTTCTATCTAATTGCATTTTACTTTTACTGTTCCAAAAGGAAGTTCATTTGAAAATTGTAAATTTTGCTATTTTTTTGAAGGAGGAATTGGATAATTTTTCATTATTTTGGAAACCGCTTTAGGGATTGTAGCACCTCTTTTAGTTGATTCCTTTATCTTTTTTTTCAAAACACCTCGCCAAACTAATTTATCAGCAGCGACATCAAACATTTCTGCAACAAGTGTCCCCTTTTTTTTATAGCCTCCATCGATAACTAAATACAAAGAAACTACAACATCAGCATTGCCTAACAAATAGTCCATATCCCGAATGGTAAATTCAGATTTAAAAGATTCTTGAATTCTCTTTTTATCAATGCTACTCAATAATTCATCGCTATTTTCTTGCCAACCAGCAAAACTGTAGGTCTTATATTTTGTAAAATCTACTTCTTTATCTAAATCAAAAGAGGATTGTGCTTTAGCTGTGTTATTGAAAATAACACACAAAAATAATACTGTTAATAATTTAAATAAGTTTTTCATAGTCTATAAGGATGATATTTTTATCGTTTTGAATAAATAGTAATGAAGTTATACCTTCATTATCGGTGCTAAATAATGAATGTTTTTAAATCAAAACTATCACTTAGCAAAGATGTAATTTTATTTTTGATTAACAACTAATTACTTTGGTACTGTAGTGCCGGTCAATATTAAATCTATTAGCGACTAAATTAATCAAATTTTGCAACGAATGAACAGAATTTAAGAAAAGCCATTTCATTCAGTTGAGGTTGCTTTTTTTGATTGGTTAATCGCGTTTTATTAGGAATTAGAATTAATTTTAGCTATATTTAATGATATAATCTTAATTAATTCAAAATATTAAGATTCGTTTGATAAGGTAATCGCGAGGTAAAACTTGAAAACTTTTACTCTTATTACAACAGGAAAACCTGTTAAATAGAAATATTTAATAGGTTTTTTTTGACGACAATCATTGAAATTATTGATTGCCGTCATTGTTATTTTAGGATAAGTATGCTACCTTTGACGTTCAATTAATTTGAGTTAACTAGCAATATTAAAGATATGCGACTTAACAATGTTCAGTTAATTGAAAGAAACCTACTAGATAATAGAAGTATTTAGTAGGTTTTTTTGTGCCTCAACTTAAAGGTTGTAAAAGAAGTTGGCAAGTTGACAAAAAGTCAAGTTAAGAACTTTTAATCTTTTATAATGGGTGTTTGACTACCTGCAATAATAGAAGTGTTATATACGAGGAACATTCATCAAGATTTCTTTGAATCTTATTGCAATTCTGATGGCTCAAGGAAAGGAATGTACTAAATACATTAAATAAAAATATACTTTAGAAAAGGGGTAAATAGAACATGGAATTATTTAATTTCTATTAATATTTAAACCATACAATATATTCCACATCCAATTGGGGTGGTTTTTAGTTAGAACTACGTCTTCATGTAGATGCTATAACGAAGTTAATTTATTTTGTAAATACCATATAGCTACCAAAACTTTAATCCACACATTCAATTTTAGGTCTTTAGGACTGCATTCTCCCTGTTTGTTAGACGCAGATTGCTAATTGTAATGAGTTAACAAAGGACTCGTTTTAATTGAAATGAGAATTATTGCGATAAATTGGACGTTATTGGAGGTACAAGCATACCTTCAAACTTTCCTTTGTATAAAGTTACTACATATTTAGTTTGCTTGTTGTCTGGTGCAGTTCCAACAACATTTATTGTTGTGATATTGTCTTTTTGATTAATGTCTAGTTGCTGTTTTACAGAGATCGTTGGGAACGAGTAAATATATTCAGGTTTACCTAACTTTGAGCCTTTGTTTTCAACAAGATATACCCTGCCTTGATCTCGATCTGAAACAACTCCAACTAAAATAAAATCAGTATCACCATCTTGATCATAGTCTATTTTTACTTCTTCTATGGTGTTTTTATCTATGTATTTAAGAATTGGAATGTTTTGACTTTTAACTGTGAATGAAAATAAGATTAAGACAGCAAGAATTACTTGTTTTTCAAGGAAGGTTTGGAGTTTCATTTTACTTATTTGAGGTTGAATTAAATATCTTTTATGAGCGGTCATATTTTAAAATTAATAACATATCTAATTCATATAATTTTTTAGAAAACCATCCAATCAGGTTGGAATAAGTTTTCTGGATTCATAATATTCAATATTAGTTTCATAATGTCTAAAAACATTTTCAACAAATGGATTAGACGAACAACAAACCGCTAATGATTTGTTATCATTTTATGAAATTATCTAAAATTTGTAATTAAAATATTGGGGAAGTGGGGTGTAATATTTTACTATTAGGAGCAAATATAGCATCTTCTTAGGTTAATTCTAATGATAAATGTCACAGAATTACTTTTTTAATAATACAGACGCTATTTTTGGAAATTTAATAATTAGGGTAAACAGCTAATTATTAGGGTATCCATAATTATTTCTATTGAATATTAGAAAATCGTATATTCTAAGATGTTAACCCGGTCTTAATCCTCGGATATTTCAGTTGATTTATGATACTTAATGTATCTCCAAAAATCTTGATAGGCATACATTAAATCTACTGACATGTCCATCCATTTAACCCTTCGTGTTTTGATAGCATCTCTTAATTTATTAAATTTTTTTTTCGTTAACGGTAATTTCATTTTTGTTAAATCTGATGTTTTCATGGCGTTCTAATTAATAAGTTATACTCTAATTTGCATCAACAACAAATAATAAAATTGAGCTTTAGCTATTTATGGTTGTTGTAGAAGTTTCTTTTGAGAAAGCTGTTAGGAGTTTGTAATTAGTCAGCTTAATTAGCGTTTAATATAACGATTTATTTTTAGAATTCCAATTTTGATAAGTTAAAAGCAGAAAATGGAGTGAGTTTATTGTAGTAAACATTGAATGCAGTTCTACTCATGATGGTTAAATTCAAAAAATTATTTGACTGATTCTATTTTTACAAAATAAAGAGAAGGATACTAGCTAAAGATGGATGAGAGGCCAGTAGTGAAAGCAATTTTCATACAATTTAAAATATCAATATGGGGCTGAAAGCCTATTGTTTTTTTGTGAATAAGTTTGTTGAAAATTCATTAGTGCCTGATTATAAGGCGTTTGTATATGGGTTAACTTTGGTAGCAAGTTGGAGTTGAATTTTTAGTAAGAAATAAATTAACCCCCTTCCCGAAAAAAGGATTGCTAATTTTAGCAGTCCTTTTTCTTTTTCAATCTCTTCCTGAAGCAACTTATCTCCAAAGCAGTGTAATTAAAACCTTTAAAAACAAAAAATCTCAGAGAGCTAAAACTCTCTGAGATTTAAATTTATCTTTGTATAAACGTATAACGGTTATTTAGGACGTCACACTTCTTAAGATATATTATTGAAAATCATTTTCAGATA
>JADWMI010000304.1:0-1833 GCA_015767395.1 Bacteroidota bacterium
TATGCAGAAGACAAGGCAATAGAATATTATTTAAAATCATTAAAAGTTTATAAAGAATTAAATGATGACGTTGGGATTGCCATGAATTATAATGATATTGGCAATTTATACTATGATTATGAAAATTTTGAATCTGCAAAAAAATATTATCAAGATGCGCTAAGTATCTATGAAAAATTAGATGATACATTGGGGATTGCTTCAAGCTATATAAACTTGGGAAATGCCTTTTCTGATGGAGGAGAAACAGCACTAGGAATGGACTACTTTAAACAATCTATTATATTGTATGAAGAATTAAATGATCAAATTGGATTGGCATCAAATTATAATAATTTAGGAGATAGTAATTTAATATTAGAGGATTATAGTGAGGCTTTTAATTATTTTATAAAATCATTGAAAATTGCAGAAAAAGAAGAGGATATCGATTTAATTGCTATTGTATATCTTAATCTGGCTGATGTATATGAAAAATGGCATGATTATGATAAAGTAATCTATGCGGCGAAAATTAGTTTGGATTTATCTCAGGAAATAGGAAAATTAGATTACCAATTAGATAACCTGATTTTTTTAGCAAGAGCTTATGAAGCCAAGGGAAATAATAAGGTTGCCTTAAATTATTACAAACAACATGATAAAATTAAGAATCTCTTATTTGGTGCCGATAAGGGCAAAAAGGTGCAGTTGTTTAACGCTTTAAATGAGCTTGAGAAAACACATTATACAATAACAGAATTATCAAATAAAAATGAAATAGCGCTGTTAAAATACGAAACTGAAAAAAAAATAACCTATTTCTTAATCATAAGTATTGTTGTATTTGCATTCTTTTTAATTCTGGTAATACATCAACAAACAGCAAAGAAAAAAGCCTATAATTTACTAGAGTTTAGAAACTATCAAATTAGTAAAATGAACGATGAAATTGAGTTGCAAAGTGTTGACTTAAAACGCATGAATAAGACGAAAGATAAATTCTTTTCAATTATAGCACATGATTTAAAAAATCCATTTAATTCAATCAAGGGCTTTACAGAATTAATGATTGAAAATAATACGGAGTACGATAAAGAGAAAAGGTTGAGATTTTTAAAAATTGTTAAGGACTCAACTCACAAAGCGTCGACTTTATTAAATAACTTGTTGGTTTGGGCCAATTCACAGTCGGGTAATTTAACGTATACGCCACAAAAAATAGAATTGGTTAGGCATGTGATGGATGTAGTGTCTTTACTTGAAATACAAGCCATAAAAAAGGAAATTGATATTTACAATAACATAGATCACAATCTTTCGGTTAGAGCAGATATAAATATGTTAAATACCATTTTAAGAAATTTAATTTCAAATGCCATAAAATTCACGCAACCAAAAGGTGAAATTAAAATTCTTTCATGTGTGAAAAATAATATGGTTGAAATTAGTGTTAAAGACAATGGTGTTGGAATGACGGAGGAAGATGTAGAAAATCTGTTTGGTATTGATGTGAAAAATTCAAGCATAGGTACCGCAAATGAACAAGGCTCTGGTTTAGGACTTATTTTGTGTAAAGATTTTGTTGAAAAACACAAAGGAGAAATTTGGGTAAAAAGCGAGGTGAATAAAGGGAGTGAATTTATTTTCACCATTCCATTGTGGATTGATGGAGAAAATGAAGGTCTCATATAATTTATTCAGAAGCTGAAATTTTGCAGCAAATAAGTACCCAGTTGGTTAAATTAAAAAAGGGTTCAACTTAATTAAAAGTGGACCCTTTCTATTTCTAAAATAAACACTTTGTAGGGAAGTGCCAGAAAATTATTAGATACCTATTTTCCACATTTGTCT
>JADWMI010000304.1:1933-3487 GCA_015767395.1 Bacteroidota bacterium
TCTTCTAATTTGGGTGTTTCAGTTCCAGATTGATAGGATATTTTTGGATTGTGTTTCCAATACTCAGTGCTTCCATATTTAGCTACATTTGGAGCAACTTTTTGCTCCCAATGTTTGTCGTGCGCATCACTTACTGGTCTCGCATCTAAATCTGTAAAGGTGCATGGTCCCATTAACCAGGCATACCAGCCAGCTTTCTTTCCTGTTAAAATAACATCAAGATGGGCTTTATACGGACCCTCTTTATGGTATTCATTATTGTGTTCTTTAATGGCGTTTTCAAAAGATTTTTCCATGCCGATTTTAGGTAGCATAAAAACTAATTCAACCATTTGGTATTTTTCCTGAGCAATAATACTTGTTGGCGAAAATAAAATGGATACAAAAAGTATCGTAGCTAGTGTGTAGATTTTTGTTTTCATAAAAAAAGGATTAGTTAAAATTTTAATTTTCACTTTTATGAATGCCTATAAATGAAAATAAAAACTGCTATTACGTTTCATTCAATCAATTAAAAAATCTTATAAGAATAGTTAGCGAAGTAAGCTTGTGTTAACCAACATACCATCGTTGTAATTTGAAAAACTCATATTTTTTTGGAAACGTAATAATCAATTTTTATTCAATTAAATAAAACAATTATAAAATGCACGGTAAATTTACATTTTGAGGGTAAATAAAACACCTACATGTACATGTGGTTTTTACAATTAAAATTTTCAATAGACGGAATAGCTTTCAGGATTCCATATTTTTAATTTCTTTATTTCTTATTTCGAGTTTCTAGGCAATGCTTCTTCTGGAAACGGAAATAAAATGGTTGAATTTTTTTCAGCAGCAATATTTGCTAAGGTTTGATACAATCTTAATTTTATGGCTGAAGGAGATTGATCTATCAATTTACCGGCTTCTAATAATTTCCCTGCTGCCTGTTCTTCTGCAAGCGCTAATATAACGCGTGCTCTTCTAGAGCGTTCAGCCTCAGCTTGGTTAGCCATCATTCTGCGCATATTTTCAGGGAGTTGAATGTCTTTAATTTTAACATCAATTATTTCGATGCCCCATACACTGGTTTCTTGCTCAACAATGGCCTTGATATTTTTCCCCATTTCTTCCCGTTTAGATAAAATGGTATCCAATTCAACCTTTCCACAAACATCTCGTAGTGCGGCCTGAGAAAGTTGTGTAATGGCAAATTTGTACTCTTCAACTTCTAAAACAGCCTTCTCGGGGTCGTTAATTTTAAAGAAAACAACCCCATCTATACTACAAGGAACATTGTCTTGTGTCATTACTTCTTGAGAAACAATATTAAAAGTAATCACACGAATATCAACAACTTGTATGGTTTCAACAATTGGAATAACCCACCTCAAGCCGGGTTGCAGGGTTTTTATGTATTTTCCGAATCGGAATTTTAAAGCTCTTTTGTATTCAAAAATTATACGGATGCCACTTAAAAAAAACAATCCGATAATAATACTTGTAAATAGTAATGGTGTCATAATCAGTAAAAATTAAAATTAAGTTTAAAATTATTTACCAAGCACTAGA
>JADWMI010000305.1 GCA_015767395.1 Bacteroidota bacterium
CAATTTGGATTTGCAGATAAAGTAAGTTATGTTTCTACTGGTGGAGGTGCAATGTTAGAAAGTTTAGAAGGTAAAACTTTACCAGGTATTGAGGCAATTTTAAAATAAAATAAAATTTTTTCGTCAGTAGTTTGTCGAAAGGTTTTTTACGAATAAAATATTAAAACCATTTTCTATGTATTTAGAAAATGGTTTTTTTAAGCCTTATTTTTTTTAGCAAATTGGAGTATTTTTTCCAAAGCTAATTGTGTGTTTTTTCGCAGTGCTTTTTTTGCAAAGAACTTTAATATTATTTTTTTGATTGGAGATTTTGCTTTCCAATACACTTCAATTTTAAGATTGCAAGAATTTTCTGAAGTTGGGGTTAGCATATAAAATTGATAAAGCTCATCAACAGGATATGGGCTTGTAGTCATTTCTCCATAGACCAATTGGTTTGATTCTACTTCTTTTGTTACCGTTACAAAATTGAGTTGCTTGGTATTTATAACACAAACATGTTCGGTGCCAAGCCTAGTGACTTCATTGCTGTTAAATTCAAATTTATCAACGCCTTCAACCCATTCAGAGCGATATCTATAATTGGTTAAATATTCAAATAATTGTGGCGCAGGGAGCGGCATTATTTTTTCAAAACTAATTTGAGGAGGAAAATCGAATATTAGGTTTTTCAGTTGCGTAGAGGGTTTAATTTTCAATTTTGTTTTAGAAATTAATGAGAATAAATATGCAATATTTTTCCCATCATAAACATTTTCACCTTTTTTGAAATCAAATAATTTACTTTGGTAATTATCAGTTAATTCAATATTATTTGTTAAATCTTGTGTAAAAAGAACATAGTTGTCACTGTCAACATTATTTTTCATCAAGCGATGCACTTCTATAACTTCAATCCCAAAAGGTTTTCTTTTGTCTTGTACAGTTATAAATTGTAATTCACCACTATGTGCAATTATTTTAAGCTGTAGATTTGGAGCTGTGGAGCAAGCTTTACAAGGACATATTCTGTTTTGCTCCAATAATTTAAGGTGGCTGTAGAAGGCCGTAAACATAGTTTCTACTTGAGCCAATAATTGCTCAAGAGAAGGTATTTCTTCTTTATATAAAAATAAGGCATCTCCTTCAATTTCAGCTAATTTTAAATTCAACGTATTTGCTTTAATCAAAACCTCTAGTAATTCAGAAATTACATGTTGGCTATGTCCAATTTCAGTGGTTTGAACAAATTCTGTAAAACCAGAGATATCTGGTAAATAAAGTAGTGATTTACTCATTTTTATTCAAGTATAAATAATTTCATTAAATTTGATTTTTTTTAGCCTAAACAAGTATACAAATTAAAAAGAACTATGAAATATTCCAAAATCCCTAATACGGATATCAACGTTAGTAAAATATGTTTGGGAACAATGACATTTGGTCAGCAGAACACTGAAAAGGAGGCACATGAACAATTAAATTATGCATTAACGGAAGGAATAAATTTTATTGATACTGCTGAAATGTATTCCATTCCAGGTAATAAAAATACCCAAGGAAGTTCTGAGCGTTATATTGGCTCTTGGTTAAAAGATCAAAAAAGAGAAGATTTGGTGGTTGGCACCAAAGTTACAGGCCCCTATGATTATTTTAATTATATAAGAGAAAATTTAGGCTTTTCGAAACCTGTTATTTTAGATGCTTTGGATAAAAGCTTGACTCGTTTACAAACGGATTATGTAGATATTTATCAATTACACTGGCCTGAAAGAAACGCAAATTTTTTTGGTCAACGAAATTATGTACATAATGAAAACGAGCAATGGGAAGACAACATAAAGGAAGTTATTGAAACCTTAGATGGTTTGGTGAAAGAAGGAAAAATTCGTCATTATGGCGTTTCAAATGAAACACCTTGGGGTTTAATGACGCATTTAACAGAAAGTAAGTATAACAATTTAACACGTTGTAAAACCATTCAAAATCCATATTCCTTATTGAATAGACTATTTGAAGTAAATTTGGCAGAAGTTTCTATGCGCGAAAAAGTGGGTTTATTGGCATATTCACCATTGGCTTTTGGAATGTTGACAGGAAAATATTTAAACGGAAAACTACCTGAAAATTCTAGATTGAAATTATTTCCTCAATATGGACGATACAATAATGAACAAGCGCATATTTTAACGCATAAATACAATGATTTAGCGAAAGATTTAAATATTAGTTTAGCGCAACTTTCATTGGCTTTTGTGAATCAACAACCATTTTTAACAGGAAATATTATTGGAGCTACAACTATGGAACAATTAAAAGAAAATATTGACAGTATTAATGTTGGACTCTCTGAAGAAACTTTGAAAAAAATTAATGAAATTCAAGAATTACAACCCAATCCAGCACCTTAAAGAATAGACATAAACCACAATTTTGAAACAAAAAAGATTAAAAGATAAAAATATCTTAATAACTGATTTTAATCATATTTTTAGTCTGAATAATGTTATTCTTTTGTGGTTGATTTAACAAGAATCAATTTAATCAAACAAAAAAATGAAAATTAAAAATTTATTATTACTCGTTTTAGGTTTAGTAGCAACACAAACTTTTGCGCAATTTACTTTAAGTGGTGAATTTAGACCTCGTACAGAATTTAGAAATGGTTACAAAACATTAACACCTGATGGTTCAGATCCGGCGTTATTTACTTCGCAACGTACCCGATTGAACACGAAGTATGAAACTGAAAAATACAGTTTCTTTGTGAGCATACAAGATGTAAGAGTTTGGGGTGACGTAAAACAATTAAACACCAGTGACAAAAATGGGTTGGCAATTCATGAAGCTTGGGGATTGGTAAATTTTGATGGGTTTTCATTAAAAGCAGGTCGACAAGAAATTGTTTACGATGATCAACGTATGTTTGGTAGCGTAGGTTGGGCACAGCAAGGAAGAAGCCATGATGCACTGGTTTTAAAGTTTGGAAAAAACTTTAAATTAGATGTTGGTTTGGCGTTTAATCAAGATCAAGAAGCATTGTTTGATAATACTTACACAACTACTGGAAATTATAAAGCAATGCAGTATGCTTGGTTTAATGATAAATGGGGTGGGGTAAATGCTAGTTTCCTATTTTTAAATAATGGCTTACAATATATTGCTCCAATTAATAGTGATAATAATGAAATTCGCTATAGTCAAACCTTAGGATCGCATTTAAAATTTAATATAACGAAAGGTTTAAGTGCAGCAGCAAACTTATATTATCAAACAGGAAACGATGTTGTTGATAGAGATGTAAATGCGTTTTTAGTTGGATTAGACTTGGGCTATAAGAATTCTGAAACTTGGAATTTCGGTCTAGGGTTTGAAGTTCAATCTGGTAATGATTATGATGGCGATGCTTCAGAAAACAAAGCTTTTACACCTTTCTATGGAACAAATCATAAATTCAATGGTTTTATGGATTATTTCTATGTTGGAAATCATATGAACAGTACTGG
>JADWMI010000306.1:0-1375 GCA_015767395.1 Bacteroidota bacterium
ATTGAATCTTTTTCCGCTTCTTGAGCTCCTATTCCCTCAGTAAAAACAGCAAAAAAACAAATAATGGAAAGTGTTAAAAAAAGTTTATTCTTCACTGTAAAATGTTCATTAAAGGGTTCTTATCATTGCTGGCGAAAGGTATAAAAAAAAGGAACTACTTTAAAGTAATTCCTTTTAAAATAAATTAAGCCATATCTAATTAATTTGGAACTGGAAAACCACGATCTCTCATCAAAGCATCTATTTTTGCTTCTCTACCTCTAAAATTCAAATATGCTTGGGCTGGATCAACTGAATTCCGCGGTGCAAATAAATATTTAACCATTTTTTCGGCTACCTCTTTATCATAGAAACCTCCTGGAGATTCTGCAAAAGCTTCCGCAGCATCTGATGTCAATACATCAGCCCACATATAACCATAATAAGCGGTTGCATAACCTTCTCCTGAAAATACATGTCCGAAATGTGGTGTTCTATGTCGCATCACTAATTCTTTAGGCATATTCATAGATTCTAAAGTTTCTCTTTCAAAAGCATCTACATCTATATTTGTTGGATCTGCCATATGAAGTTTCATATCCATAATTGCTGAGGCTAAGTATTCAGTAGTTGAGAACCCTTGATTAAAAGTAGCCGCTTGTTTAATTTTAGCAATCAATGCCGCAGGCATAGGCTCACCTGTTTTATAATGCACTAAAAACTGATTGATAACTTTATCTGTAGATAACCAGCGTTCCAATACTTGTGATTGAAACTCTGTATAATCTCTAACGCCTCCATTTAATGTTGGGTACTTTACATCAGCCGAATAGAAATGCAATGCATGTCCAAATTCATGTAAAAAAGTAGTTGCATCGTCCCATGATACTAAAATGGGTTCACCTGGAGCTGGCTTTACAAAATTAGAATTGTTTGAAGCTAAAACTGTTTTCACCCCATCAAAAGTACTATAACTTCTGTAAGTTGTTGCCCATGCTCCAGATCTTTTTCCTTGTCTTGAAAACGGATCTAAATACCATAATCCTATATGTTTTCCAGATGTTTTATCCGTTACCTCCCAGACTTTTACATCTTCTTGAAATACTGGTACAACACCTTTTTCAATTGGTGTAAAATTGAAATCAAATATTTCGCCAGCTACAAAAAACAAAGCCTGTGTAAGCTTATCCAATTGAAGGTATTGTTTCACCTCATCAGAATCTAAATCGTATTTTTCTTTTCTAACTTTTTCAGCATAATACCTGTAATCCCAAGGTTCAATGGCAATGTTATCCCCATTTTTGTTAGCAACAGATTGCATGTCGACTACTTCTTCTTCTACCCTGGCAATTGCTGAAGGCCAAACAGCATTCATTAAAGCCATGGCATTTTCAGG
>JADWMI010000306.1:1475-3463 GCA_015767395.1 Bacteroidota bacterium
TTTTATTCGATTGAACAATTCCTTATTCTGAGATATTTTAGAACTAAACTCTGATAAAACAGGAGCCATTTCTCCTTGAATCACTCTAAATTCAGGTGTAGACATATTACCGCTCCATATACCGTAATACTTAAAAACCCTGCTAAGTGTTTCACCTGCCTTTTCCATGGCAACTATGGTGTTTTCAAAAGTTGGTGCTTCCCCATTGGTTGCAATAGCTTCAATTTCTATCAGGTTTTCTTCCATACCAACTTCCAAAGCACTTTTAATATCAGTAATACTCGTTTGATCAAAAGCAGGAACACCTCCATAAGGTCCTGTCCACTCTTTCAACAAAACGTTATCGGTAACAGTTTCGTTGTTTTGCTTACAGCTTGTTAAGGCAATAATAACACTAAATATCATGATTGAATTTAATGTTTTTAGTTTAAAATATTTGTTCATAATAGATTGTTTTAAAAAACTATTTTTCAATAGTTATATCATAGATTGAATTGATCAAATTTAACCAATTACAGTGGAAATGAACCTTTATATAAGACTAAATAGTCTCTAAATTTCGTTAATAATTTGTTAAAAAGTAGATTTTAACTAATTGCAATGTTAAAATAAAATGAAGACTCATCATAAAGATCATTTTATATCTACCAAAAAAGTATACAATCTTTTTAAAATGGTATCTTTGATTCTCTTTTTTAATTAGATTTTTTATGAAAACAAACCATAAGCACGCTCAAGATTTAATAGATTTTATTTACGATAGCCCAAGCCCATATCATGTAGTTAGCAATACTAAAAAACTTTTAGTAAAAAATAATTTTTCAGAACTACAATTAACGGAAAAATGGGAAATAAAAAAAGGTGGTAAATATTTTGTCTGTCAGAATAATACATCACTATTTGCTTTTATTGCAGGTACTGGAGAAATTGAAGAAAATGGTTTTAAAATTGTTGCTGCTCATTCAGACTCTCCTACATTTAAAATAAAACCTTCAACTGAAATTGCTGTTGAAAACAAGTATCTGAAATTTAATACAGAAACTTATGGAGCTCCAATCTTAAATACCTGGTTTGACAGACCTTTGTCTATTGCTGGTAGAGTAAGTGTGAAAGGGGAAGACATCCTAAATCCTTTAACGTATTTAGTTAATATTAAACATCCAATACTTGTTATTCCTAATTTGCCAATTCATTTTAATAGAAAAATAAATGATGGAATTGCTATAAATAAACAAGTAGATATGTTGCCCGTAGCAACCTTAATAAATGAGGAGATTAATAAAGAATTATTATTGGCAACTAAAATTTCACAGGAAATCAATGTTCCTGTTGAAGATATTTTAGAAGTAGATTTGAACTTATATGATTTTACCAAAGGAAGTATTATTGGATTAAACAACGAATTTATTTCATCTGGTAAATTAGATGATTTAGCGATGGTCCATGCGGGGCTTTCTGCATTTGTTAAGACTCCTGTTTGTAAATCAACCAACGTGCTTGCAATATTTGATAATGAAGAAGTTGGTAGCCGCTCAAAGCAAGGTGCAGGCTCACCAATCCTAAAAGATATTTTAAAACGTATTAGCATTGTACAAGGTAAAAATGAAGAAGATACCCAACGCGCTATTTATAATTCATTTATGGTAAGTGCCGATATGGCTCACGCTTTGCACCCCAACCACCCTGAAAAGCATGACCCTGTTTTAAGACCCGTAATTAACGGTGGTCCCGTTATCAAAATTGAAGGAAACCAAAAATATACCACAGATAGTAATTCATGTGCTGTTTTTGAAATGATTTGTAAAGAAGCCGAAATACCATATCAAAAATTTGTAAATCGTTCTGACATGTTAGGCGGTGGTACTTTAGGAAATGTTTCCGCCAGTCAGTTGGCAATTCGTTCAGTAGATATTGGAAACCCTATGTGGGCAATGCATTCAATTAGGGAGACAGGTGGTGTTGATGACCATACCTATATGACCCGAGCA
>JADWMI010000084.1 GCA_015767395.1 Bacteroidota bacterium
GGGTTTGACTTGTACAACAAGATCTTACATTCATCACTTAAATGTTTTAAATGTATTGTTTTACCGGCAGTTTCATATTTTTCCACTAAATTAAAAATAGCTTCAGCTCCAGAATGATCAGATACACGCGATTCAATAAAATCAATTTCTACAGAATCAGGATCATTTTTCACATCAAATTTGTCTAAAAACGCTGTAATAGATCCGAAGAATAATGGGCCCCAAATTTCGTATATTTTTGTTCCATCTGCTTTTACTCTTTTTCTAGCTCTAATTCGTGTAGCACTTTCCCAAGAAAAAACCAATGCACTTACAATTACACCTGCAATCACAGCAATTGCCAAATCAAAAATAACAGTTAATGCAGAAACCAAAACCAATACAAATAAATCTGTTTTTGGAATTTTATTTATAATTCTAAAACTACTCCACGCAAAGGTTCCAATAACCACCATAAACATAACACCTACCAAAGCTGAAATTGGTACTTGCTCAATATAAGAAGAACCAAATAAAATAAATATCAACAACATTACCGCGGCGACAATTCCAGACAATCGACCTCTACCTCCACCTTTAATATTGATAATAGATTGACCAATCATAGCACAACCTCCCATACCACCGAACAAACCAGTAACAACATTTGCACTTCCTTGTGCAATACATTCTTTATTTCCGTTTCCTCGAGTTTCAGTTAAATCATCAATTAAATTCAATGTCATCAATGATTCAATTAACCCAATAGCTGCCAATATCAATGCATATGGCAAAATGAATTTGATAGATTCCCAAGTAAATGGAACCTTCGCAAAGGTCTCCAATTTCAATGTAGGTAAACCACCTTTTAAACCTTCTCCTCCTCCATCTTTAATAAATGAACCAACAGTTGCCACATCAAAATTCATAAAAATAGCAAGCATACTTACTACTAAAATTGCAATTAAGGCTTCTGGTAATTTTTTTGCTTGTTTAATTTTAGGCAAACCCCACATAATTAACATCGTTAATGCTACTAAACCAACCATTAAATACATTGAAGTTCCTTGTAACCAAACCTTTTCACCTCCAACAGAAGTTTTAAACATTCCCAATTGAGAAAGAAAAATAACAATTGCCAAACCGTTCACAAAACCCATCATTACTGGGTGTGGAATTAAACGTACAAATTTACCGAGTTTTAAAACACCTGCTAAAACTTGGATAACCCCCATCAAAATTACGGTAGCAAATAGATAATACAATCCTAGATTCTCTCCAGGATCACCCATTGCATTTCCTTCTGAAACTAAACTTACCATTACAACTGCCAATGCACCAGTTGCTCCTGAAATCATCCCTGGTCTTCCTCCAAAAATTGAAGTAATTAACCCAACCATAAATGCAGCATACAATCCAACTAAAGGATCAACTCCAGCCACAAAGGCAAATGCAACAGCTTCAGGAACCAAAGCCAAGGCTACAGTTATTCCAGATAAAACATCATTACGTACATTTGTTACCCTTTTTCTAATAAATTCAGTCATAAGTAGTTATTTTACAAAAGCGGCAAAGATAGGCCTTTTTGCTTGTTTTAGTATATTTAAGTGGATGAGTTACGAAAACGTTTAAAAAACGTATTGTTAAAATAACAATTTAATGTTTTCGTAGCTATTATCTAGGGCTTGTTCTGTTGATTGCTGGTTTTTAAAAACGACTTCTTCTATACCCTCTGCTATTTGTGGTGTTAATGTACCAATATAATTTGTAGTCATTAAAAACCAATACGTAATTTTAAATATGGTTTTTTCTTTTCGTTCAAAAATATGGTAAGTAGTTTCTAATTCATTTTCTATCATTAAATTTGAAATTCCACATTCTTCTTCAACCTCTCTTATAGCACATTGCTCGATGGATTCTCCTTTCTCCAATTTTCCTTTTGGCAAATCCCACTTGTTAAAACGATAAATAAAAAGTATTTCTTTTTTACTATTAAAAACTTTTCCACCCGCTGCTTTCTGAATTTTAAAATTATTTTTAAACACATTCCAACACAATTCTAAATCACTGCAAACCATACAAATACCCGCTAATTCAAGATTAAGCATTTGTTTAACAATTCCCAATACATCAACATTCTCAAAAATTAATCTTTTATATTTTGTTGAAATCTTCTTATCATCTGTCAAAATTATTGGACAGTCATTAACAAAAACTTTATACATTTGCATTATGATTAAGAACAAAGATACTGCAAAAAAAACGGCCGAACTTTTATTACAAATAAAAGCTATTAAATTACAGCCAAACGATCCATTTACTTGGGCTTCTGGTTGGAAATCTCCAATTTATTGTGACAACAGAACGACACTTTCTTACCCTCCTATTCGTAATTATTTAAGAGAAAATTTAGCTGAAATAATTGAAAAAGAATACGGAAAACCAGATGTAATTGCGGGTGTTGCTACTGGTGCTATTGCTATTGGTGTTTTAGTAGCTCAATTTTTAAATGTTCCTTTTATTTATGTGCGACCTGAACCTAAATCACATGGTAGAAAAAATCAGGTAGAAGGTTTTTTAGATAAAAATCAAAATGTTGTAGTTGTTGAAGATCTAATTAGTACTGGAAAAAGTAGTTTAAATGCAGTACAAGCATTAAAAGAGGCCGGAGCAACAGTAAAAGGTATGGTTGCAATATTTTCTTATGGTTTTGAAATTGCTGACGAAAATTTTAAAAAGGCAGATGTTAAATTAACAACTTTAAGTGATTACGATCACTTATTAGAGCAAACATTTGACAGCAGTTATATCTCTAAAAAAGAATTAGAAACGCTTAAAAAATGGAGAGAAAATCCATCTAAGTGGAATCAATAAAAGTATCCTATGAATTTAGAAACAAAAAAAGTAATTATAAATAAGTCTCAAAAATATTTTTTTGAGTTCCTATTAGATTTAAATAATTTTAAACACTTAATGCCTGAAAACACTGATAAATTTGAGGTTGATGGCGAATCTTTTATTTTCAGTTTGAAAGGTATGCCCGAAATTAGATTGGTTGTTAAGGAAAAACAACCTTTTGACAAAATAGTTTTAGGAGCTGCAAGTAGTAAATTAAACTTTTCACTTACTGCTATAATTAATGTTGTAACTGAGAATAGCTGTGAAGCGCAGTTATTGTTTAACGGCGAATTCAACACTATGATGGCAATGATGGTAAAAAGTCCACTTCAAAAATTTATAAATACATTGACGGATAACGCATCTAAATTATAAAAACTTGTATTTATTTAATAACTCGCAAATTTAATTTCTTTCAAACTAAATTTGCGAGTTGTTTCATTTTCAAGCTCAACAACTAGCCTCCCCTCTTCAGAAACATCGATAATCTTCCCTAAAAAAACAACACCTTTACCATCTTCAAACATCATCGGTGTCTGAAATTTATAAAGTGATTCTAAATATAATTTTTTCAAGCTGTCAAAATTCTTTTTTTCAACAAAACCAATATAAAATTGAATTGAAGAGATTATTTTTAACAGTAAATTATCTTTATCAAAATTGATTCCTGCTAGTTGTTTAAGAGAGGTCACATTTTCTAAATTATCTGAGAATTGGTCTTGATTTACATTTAGCCCAACCCCAATAATAGAATGCTTAATATTACTACCACTTAACACGTTTTCTATTAATATGCCACACAGCTTGTCTTTCTCTGCCAAAATGTCGTTTGGCCATTTAACATATAACAAATTATTAACATTTGGTTTTAACGCGTTTAAAACACCCAACGAAATAGCCATACTTAAATAGAATTGGTCTTCAATTTTAAAACCCTCAATCCTAACTAACATGCTAAATGTAAGGTTTTTACCGTACTCACTTTCCCATACAGTTCCCAATTGACCCCGACCAGCATTTTGACGCTCTGCCGTCACTACCGTATAGTTTTCTAAATTGTTTATTTCAACCATATTTTTTAAGTAAGAATTGGTTGAGTCAATGGCATTAAGTTTGATTATATGCATAAAATAAAATAGTAAAATTAACAAAGTTACTTAAACAATCATATATTATAAAAAAGTAATAACTTTGCAGCAAATTAAAAAAAAATTAATGACGAAAAAAAATGGAAGTGCAGATGACCTAATAGCGGTGATTTTAAAGGCGGTTGATGAAGTAAAAGCAGAAAACATTGAAATTCTAGATTTAAGAGAAATTGAAAATACAGTATGTGATTATTTTATAGTTTGTACAGGAACTTCAAACACTCATGTAAGTGCCATTTCTGGTATTATTCAAAAGCAAGTAGGTAAAATTATTCAAGAAAAAGCTTGGCACGTTGAAGGGGAAGGAACTGCTGAGTGGATTTTACTAGACTACGTTAATATAGTTGTTCATGTTTTTCAAAAACACATACGCGAATATTACGATATTGAAAGCTTATGGGGTGATGCAAAAATCACATCAATTCCAAGCACTAACTAATAGTTTCTAAAAACTTATTGAAAAAATTATAAATGAGTCAAGATAAAAAAAACACACCGAATAAGAATCTTTTAAAAACGCCTAAATTTAATTTTTATTGGATTTACGGAGCCATATTTGTATTATTCATAGGTTATCAATTCTATAGCAGTGGCAACATGTCTTCGAAGAATTTGAGTCAAAATGAATTTGAGACTATTCTTTCTGAAAACGATATTGAAAAAATATTAATTGTAAATAAAGATGTTGCTGATATTTATATAAAAAACGAAGCTTTAGAAAAAGAAAAGCATAAAAAAAATAAAAGCTCATTATACACAGGTAACACACCTATGTACTTTTATAATTTTGGTGATTTACAAAATTTCGAAAAAGAATTAAATGCTAAAAAAGAAGAAAATCAATTAGATTTTGACCTTAAATTTGAAGAAAAAACAAATTTATTAGACCAAATTTTCATGTACTTACCATTTATATTTTTAATTGGTTTGTGGATTTATTTCATGAAAAGAATGTCTGGCGGTGGCTCAGGCGGTGGAGGACAAATTTTTAGTATTGGAAAATCAAAAGCTAAATTATTTGATCAAGATCAAAAAGTAAAAACTTCATTTAAAGATGTTGCTGGATTAGAAGGCGCTAAAGAAGAGGTACAAGAAATTGTAGACTTCTTGAAAAGTCCAGAAAAATATACTTCACTTGGAGGTAAAATACCTAAAGGAGCATTATTGGTTGGACCTCCGGGAACAGGTAAAACCTTGCTAGCAAAAGCTGTTGCAGGAGAAGCAGGAGTGCCATTTTTCTCTCTTTCAGGTTCAGATTTTGTTGAAATGTTTGTTGGGGTAGGTGCATCACGTGTGCGTGATTTATTTAAACAAGCCCAACAAAAAGCGCCTTCCATTATTTTTATCGATGAAATTGATGCTGTAGGTAGAGCACGTGGAAAAAGCAATATGACAGGTGGAAATGATGAACGTGAAAATACATTAAATCAACTATTAACCGAAATGGATGGTTTTGGAACAGACACCAACGTTATTGTTGTCGCTGCTACAAACCGTGCAGATGTGTTAGATAAAGCATTATTACGGGCTGGACGTTTTGACCGTCAAATTTATGTTGATTTACCAAACATAACCGAACGTGCAGAAATATTTAAAGTGCATATTAAGCCTCTTAAATTACATAAAGACGTTGGAATAGAATTTTTATCACAACAAACACCTGGTTTTTCTGGTGCAGATATTGCCAACCTTTGTAACGAAGCTGCTTTAATTGCAGCGCGCCAAGGAAAAAAAGCCGTACATCATCAAGATTTCTTAGATGCTGTTGATAGAATTGTAGGTGGGCTTGAGAAGAAAAATAAAATTATTTCACCCAAAGAAAAGAAAACCATTGCTTTTCACGAAGCTGGACATGCAACCGCAAGTTGGATGTTGGAGCATGCTGCACCACTTGTAAAAGTAACTATTGTTCCTAGAGGTCAAAGTTTAGGAGCTGCTTGGTATTTACCTGAAGAGCGACAAATTGTACAAACTGAGCAAATGCTTGATGAAATGTGTGCTACACTCGCCGGTAGAGCTGCTGAGAAAATAATGTTCGATAAAATTTCAACGGGTGCGTTAAATGATCTTGAAAAAATAACACGTCAGGCACGTGCTATGGTGACCGTTTATGGCTTAAACGATAAAATAGGTAATATCACCTATTATGATTCTTCTGGTCAATCTGATTATAATTTTACAAAACCTTACAGTGAAGAAACAGCAAGGATTATTGATAAAGAAATTTCTGAAATTATTGAAATTCAATATCAAAGAGCAATTAAAATCTTAACTGAAAATAAAGATAAATTAATTACTTTGGCTGAAGTATTACTTGAAAAAGAAGTGATTTTCAAAAATGATTTAGAAGTTATTTTTGGTAAAAGACCTTTTGACGTTGAAGAACCTGGAGTTAAAAAAGTAGTTGAAAACAAAGAAGAAAATGATAAAATAACAAAAGAAGAAACTAATATTGAAAATTCATCAGAAACAGATGAGTAAATTGATATCTTTTTTATAATTTTGAAATTATTCAAAATATATTAATGAGTTTTTTCAAAAAGTTATTTAATACACCTAAGCAAGAAGACCCTAAAACAAAGGATTTAGAGTTTGAAAATTTACCACTTGATCAAATTTTTGTTAAAAATTTCATTAAGAATCATGGTAAATTTTTGTATTGCACAACATTACAAGAAGTTACAAAAAATTTATCTGAAATCATTCATGAAAATTCTTGGGAAAAGGTTATCTGTAGCGATTATGATTTACAAAAACTTATTAAAACAGTAGCTGTTGCTACTACAGATAAATATAGTAACAAGCATCCTTTTTTTACTGGGTGTGAACATTTAATTGTTGAAAACGGCAGCATATTATTCTCATCTAACCAGTTAAAAGAATTTAAGATTCCTAATTTATCAGAAAATTTTATAGTTTATGCAACTACAAGCCAATTGGTAAAATCTAAAGGTGAAAGTTTAACTGGAATAAAATCAAGATATCAAGGAAATATTCCAAGTAATATAAGCCCAATTAATAATTACAACCCTAACAGTGAAGGTTCAGATTTTATGAGTTATGGAAGCACAAATGCAAAAAACTTATATTTACTTTTGTTCGAAGATTTATAATTTATGAGAAAACTTTCAAAACGCGCACTTTCAGGTTTTATTTTTGTTAGTGTATTAGTATTTTCAATACTATTTAACAAAATTACATTTAATGGCTTGTTTTTTATATTGATGCTATTTTGTTTGTATGAATTTACAAAAATGATTCAATTAAAAAGCGTTTTCCCTTATTTAATAGGAACACTACTTTTTATATTTGGAAATATTTTGAATGCTAAGGATGGCCCCTATTTATTATTCATTAAAATTTCCGGTGTCTTACTATTTTTAACAATTTTCATCACATTTGCATCTATATTATTCGCTAAAAAAGAAGAAGTAATAAGTCATTTAGGCAAAATTTTTCTCTCCATTATTTATATTGTTGTTCCCTTTACTTTAATGGTTCAAATCCCATTTTTAAATACCCAATATGGTTACGTTAATAGCATTATATTAGGCGTTTTCATATTAATTTGGACCAATGATACTTTTGCCTTTTTGATAGGGAAAAATATTGGAAAACATAAACTATTAGAACGCATCTCACCAAATAAAACAATCGAAGGTTTTATTGGAGGTCTTATTTTTACTTTCTTGGCTAGTTTTATATTGGCAAATTTATTTCCATCACTTTCTGTAATTCAATGGACTGTTATCGCAGGTATTGTCAGTATATTTGGCGTATTAGGAGATTTAATCGAATCTATGTTTAAACGTCAAGCCGGTGTAAAAGACAGCAGTAATTTCATTCCTGGTCACGGCGGTTTTTTAGATAGATTTGATAGTGTTATCTTTGCAGCTCCATTTATATTTATTTATTTACACTTAGTTCAATAATTATGTTTCATAAAGAAGGTTATAAAATAATTTTAGGCGCTACTTTTTTTTTAGGGATTGGCGTTATCGTTATTGATAAGTTTATTGTACTTGATTGGCTTAATAAAACATTGGCACTTACGCTTTTGTTTTTTTATATTATTATTTTACAGTTTTTTAGAAACCCTAAACGTAAAACAGCACAAAACGACCACCATATTATTGCTCCAGTTGATGGTAAAGTAGTTGTTATTGAAGAAGTTTTTGAGAAGGAATATTTCAAGGATAAACGACTTCAGATTTCAATTTTCATGTCTCCTTTAAATGTACATGTGACAAGATATCCTGTTAGTGGAAAAATAAAATTTAGTAAATATCATCCCGGAAAATATTTGGTTGCCTGGCACCCAAAAGCATCGGAAGAAAACGAACGGACTACAATAGTAGTTGAAAACCCAGCCATTGGCGAGATTTTGTATCGACAAATTGCAGGAGCCCTTGCAAAACGAATTGTTAATTATGCAAAACCTGAAATACAGGTTATTCAAGGTTCAGATGCTGGCTTTATTAAATTCGGATCACGAGTTGATCTATTCCTGCCACTTGATACAAAAATTATTGTAAATTTAAACGATAAAGTGAAAGGTGGTGAGCAAATTATTGCTACTCTTTAATATTTGCAAAAAAAATTAACTTAAATGGGAAATGAATTAGACAAAAAGTTTGAAGAGGCTTATAAAATCTCATCTACTACCAATATTAAACTCCCACCAGATATTATGCTCCAGTTTTATGCATACTACAAACAAGCAACAAAAGGTAATAACTATGAACAATCTTCGGACTCTGTTGAATTAAGAAATGCTTTTAAATTAAATGCTAGGTTTCAGTTAAGTCATTTATCAGAAGATGAAGCTAAAACTATCTATATTGAACTTGTAAATAAACATTTAAAATAAACTACTACTAACAATGAAAAAATTAAATTTATTAAGTCTGTTACTTGTTGCATCAATATTATTTGTGTCTTGTAAAGAAAAAACAAAAAAGGATGAATCTGAAAAAACCATTACTGAAAAAGGTTTTTTAGTTGATACAGAAACTTCAACAATAAACTGGATTGCCTATAAAACAACCGATAAAGTTCCAGTTAAAGGTGTTTTTTCAACTTTTACTATTGAAAACCCAACAAAAGGGACTTCTCAAAAAGAAGCGCTTGACGGATTAAAATTTAGCATTCCTATTAGCAGC
>JADWMI010000307.1 GCA_015767395.1 Bacteroidota bacterium
TAAGATTTGTGAGACTTAAAAATCTGAGCATTTTTTTGACCGTAGCAAATTGTTTGTTCTAGTTTTTAATACTTTTACAATAATTTGATTTTTTAAATTGTTCCTCTAATTCGTCTGATATATCTGTCGGGTTCGTAATAAGCATCTTTTTGTCATATAAATCATATCCCAAAAGTTTCGATTTCTTTATTCTTTTTAATGCTGGTAATTGTTTTCTATTGGTGGTTTCAATATGCCTCCCTTCATTGTCAACTATTATTAGTTTAGGAACAAAGACTCCCTTTCTTCCAATAAAAGCATCCATTATTTTTACACCATTTTCAAACTCTTCATACGTTGTTCTGCCAAGCGCTTCGTATCGAGAAAATTCTTCCCCAGCCCAGGTAGTCACCATGGCATAACTTTCAGAAATTTCATCATCAATTTTAATCTCTTTGTTAAAAGTATCATGACCTGATGGCATTAACAAAACTTTCCCTCCTCCTCCTTCAATATTTGCTACATATTTTGGCAAAGTAATTCCAGATATCCATCCCTGCAGATGTTTCATATAAATTTTACCAATTTGAATTGGCGTAATAAAATGAACCATCCCTTTTTCTTTATGACATTGAAATAAATAATAAGGGTGAATGCCAATCCAAAACATTCTTCTAAAAGTTTCAGCCAATGTTTTATAATTGTTATTAACATGATTTAATAAAACGGTTTGATTTCTGATGGTAAAACCGTGGTTTCGGATTTTTTTTACTGCGATTTCCAATTCTTCAGTTATTTCATGATAATGATTAATATGTGTCATAAAATAAACATACTTGTCAAGTCCTTTGTTAAATTTGTTTGCTGAAATATTAATCAACGTCAACAATTCATCTGTAATTCCCATTGGCATCACTACAGGAACTCTGGTAGCAAT
Source organism: Bacteroidota bacterium (assembly GCA_015767395.1). The sequence goes on from JADWMI010000307.1 coordinate 917, forward strand.
TCTTATTGCTCGAAGGTGTGGTATTCTACTTAATTCTTCCAGAACATATTGTAAACGGGGTTTGCTTATCATCAGCGCATCGCCACCGGTAACCAGCACTTCGTTAATATTCTTATTGTATCCAATATAAAACAACCCTTTATTTATTTCATTCCTATTTACATGGACAGAGCCATCAAGCGATTTTGCTCTTTGGCAATGAACACAATAGGACGCACAGCTCGTATTTTTAGCAACAAAAAGAGCTACTCTGTTTGGGTATCGTTGATAAACGGCTCCATAACTTCGCGAACTTTCGTCCATTGCCTCTTCAACTCCTGCGTCTGCAAATAATAAATTTGCAGGTGTAGGTACACTTTGCCAAAAAATAGGGTCGAGGCGATTTTTTGCTTTTTCGCCAACTAACATCTCTGGATGAAATGGGTCTGCTTGCATTAGGGAAGCGTAATATGGTGTAATCCGAAATGGTTCTTTTCCTTCATTCTTTAAAGTAATTAAAGTCCTTTCAATTTCACTTTCTTGAAACGCATTTAATTTTATAACTTTTTTCAACTGTTCAACACTGCGTATCGAGTTTTTTAATTGCCAACTGGCATCATTCCACTGCTCTCGCGTCACATTTTCCCACAATTTAATTGTGTTGTATCTTCTTGGATTGTATAATATTTTTTCTTCTGCCTGCATTTTCCGCTGTCATTTCTGGTTGTTTCCTTTCACACTAATACTAACTGACCGCATAATAATATTGGTCAAATTCAGAGTTAGGGACTTTCAAGTTACAAGCATTTTTTTAATAATCCTCAAATTCTCTCAATATTTCTTTTACTCTTTCTAAATCTAAATCTGAGACTTGAAGTTCGACCTCAAATGATGGTAAATGTTTCATTATTTGAGTGGTAAATTCGTTTCTCATATAGCACTTAATTCCTTCATACTCTAACTTACTCCTAAGAATTAACAGCTCCTGACTCCATATCAAGTTTTTTTACAGTAATCAAACTCCTAGTAATTTTTAGTTAATATTGGTTCAATAAATTATAACAATCTTTTTCTATTATTACAGCCAACCAGTCGTATAAATATTGCAGACATGTTTAGAGGCAATATCCGTTTATATATTGTTCGCTGCTGCTTGTTTATGTTTAACAGAATTCATTGCTATTTTACTAAAAACATGAAGTTATATTATATTTTTACTACGAAGATTTTGGAATACAAAGACTATATAGCTTAGTAGTTTCAGATTTCCCCCTCAATTTTACGCTTTCTATAAATTTAAATGAAAAATCTGCTTCTGGAAAAAGAAGCAAAATATCTTCAGAAAATAAAAGAGATGCACCTAATTCGTTACATTTACTTTGAATGCGAGCCGTCGTATTTAATACATCCCCTGAATAGGCAATCTCTCTTTTTATTACACCAACTTCTCCAACTATAGCCTTACCAGTATGTACCCCTGCCTTAAATTCTGGTATTGCATTAAATTGCTCATTATAAAGGGGAGCCATGCTTTCTAACAATTTCTTAATGTTTTGAAAACATCGGATACAATTTGAATTTCTAATACCATTTTTAATCTTCCAGGTGATTACAATTTCATCTCCCACATATTGGTATACCTCTCCTTCCGTATCTAAAAGGACTGGAGTTACATCTTTAAAGACTTTCTGAATGAAACTAAAATATTTACGTTCACCAAGTTTTTCAGCGATACTCGTAGATCCTTTAAGATCTAAAAACATAAAAATCCTTTCCTCACTCTTTGGATAAAAATATTTCCCTAAAAGGAATTTCTTTAGTTCTCCCGGACCATACTTATCGTTGATGAATAAAGTGATTAATGTACCAGTCATTACAAAAAGCCAAAAAGGGAAAATTCTTATGAATTCATAGCTGAAAAAATACTCTTTTAACCCTTTTAAGTAAGCAGCATAAAAAGGTGTTGTTCCATCCCAAATAGAGTTGATTACAAAATAATTTTGAATACAAGTCATCAAAAAAAACAAAATAATGTAAATAATTATTCCGTATAGAAGCCCAAAACCGTAGGAACGATTCCTTATCCAATATTGGAGAAAAAAAACGACGACCAACCCACCAATAAAACCATTTAGAACAAAAGCAAAAGTATTTATTAGGAAATATGGCACGAAATCATCTTGTAAACTCCATCGATGTTCAAATCCGTATTCTTTTAATATCGTTATTTCATATCCTAACTGAATCATAGAAATAAGTGTCCAGGACACTGTAATCCAAATAACTGCACTAAATTTTCTTTTTAAGATATTCGAGAACTTCATTTCGTTTTAAATATAAAAGAAATTCTTATAAGAGCTTGGGATAAATTCGTAAAAATTTAAAAAGTCATTCATTTCAGAGTAAACCATCGTTGCGTTTTAAGTTGTGACTATGAGTTCATATTCGAAGCTGTTTCTATAATATTTAACAGCTGTTATCAATCATCTTGCTTTTTATCAAGTTGCAGCTAACGCAATTTTATAAGATTTGTTCGACTGGATAATCGGAAATT
>JADWMI010000308.1 GCA_015767395.1 Bacteroidota bacterium
AGAGAAAAGTAGATAGTTTACTCAGTGCAAATAGAAAAGATACAGATGTTTTTACCATAAGTTTTTATGCCTGGATGAAAGCCAAGATTGACAAAGCTGATGTTTATAAAACATGCTTGAATTCTTTTAAGACTTTTTAATAATTAACAAATAAGTCCATATCCTTGTGAAATAAAAGATTTAAAAGGATTTCTATTTTTTTAACCAAACTTCTAATTCCTTCCAATATGAAGGGCCTTCATTTTTTAGTGGCTCACCTTCAGTAGTTCTTCCATTATTTACAAGACTTGTTGCAGTAATTAAAAGATCTGAAGCTACTTTTTCATATGCTGAATCGAGATATAAATTCGTTTTTTCTGTAACATCGTTTTTAAGGTCAAACAATTCTTTTGTCTTACCTAAGATCAATTTAAAATCACCTTTACGAACCGCCATTTCTCCTCTGTAATTTGAAAACATAAAATTAGGCCGTTGATATTGACTCCCTCCTTTTAATAGATCAAGAATACTATAACTATCAACCCCTTGATTTATAGTTGGTTTGGAACCCGTTAATTCAGTGCAAGTCGCGTATAAATCATTTAATGATACAGCAGTATTACAGATTGATTTTTTCTTAATTTGATTTGGCCAGTAGGCAATAAAAGGAACGCGATGACCTCCTTCATACAAATCAAATTTATGACCTCGGTATTCTCTGCTTGATTGATGTCCGTATTTTTCTCCTAGTTCTTCAGGAAAACCAGCAATAGCGTACCCGTTATCTGCTGTAAATATTACCAAGGTGTTTTTATCCAATCCTTTTTCTTTCAGCGTTTTCATAATCTCACCTATGCTCCAGTCCAATTCTTGTATAAAATCTCCGTAAATACCAGCTTTGCTATTACCAATAAACGCCTTACGAGGCAATACAGGTGTATGTGGAGAAGCATAAGGGACATATAAAAAGAATGGTTTTTTAGACTTATATTCACGAATATAATCTTGTGATTTTTGAGTATAGGTCAGCATAACGTTGCTATGATCAAAACCAGGACCCTTTAATCCACCCCTGATCATTTGTTGTTTTCCTTTAAGATCTTTTTTCTTGCCACCTGGAAAATTTTTATCTGGCCCTTTAAAACCGACCATTTCAGAAGGAATTAAAGATACTTTGTCATTTTCTAAATATGTAAAAGGAGGCATTCCAGGAGAAGCAACCATTCCATAGAAATAATCAAAACCACAATCCAATGGTCCTTTTGTAAACGGTTGTGAATAATCAACCAAATTTTCAATTTTTTTACTATCAGCATTGATTACTAAATTCTCTTCAGTGTCAATACCTTCCTTAAAAGTCCAGTTAAAACCCAAATGCCATTTTCCAATAACAGCTGTATTGTAATTATTCTTTTTCAATAATTCTGGAACCGTTTCAATTTCATCTTTGATAATTGCCTTTGAGTACCCTTGTGTTACACCTTTTTTTAATTCAGATCTCCATGGATACCTTCCTGTTAACAACCCATACCTTGTTGGAGTACAAACAGAAGCCGCTGTGTGAGCGTCAGTAAAAGTCATACCGTTCTCAATTAATAGGTCGAGGTTTGGGGTGTTTATTTTTGAATCTTTATTTAATGCAGAAATGTCACCTATTCCCATGTCATCTGCCATGATATAGACAATATTTGGCAATTGGTTTTGTTGTGCATTCACGATACAAATAAAAAACATGATAGTTGCTAACGATATAAATTTTGACACTTTTATTTAGGTTTTAAGATTACTAATCAACTCTATTTTAATATATATTCGGGGTTTAATCTTGGTGCTGGAAGAAGCGTATTCTTTTTCCAATTGTTCAATTTTTCGATGAGTTTTTTAGAAATTTCTATTTGTTCGCTGTAAATATCTTTTGTTTCAAAAGGATCCTTTTCTAAATTGTACAATTGATAAATACCACTATCCACATCTTCAAGTAACTTGTAATTTTTTTCTTGAATTACGTTCGTCCATTTTGATATAAATGTCTTGTTTTTAGAATTAAAACCACTGTAGTTTGTGTAAAACCAAATCATGGCCTTAGTTTCTGTTTCATAGTTATTATCTAATAAAATATTTTTTAAACTTTTACCATCTAAAATATGATTTTCGGAAAGTTTTAAGTCTGTTAATCCGGCAAGTGTCGGGTACAAATCTACATGTATAGTTGGAGTAGTAGCCATTGAGTTTCCTTTAATTTTATGCTTCCACTTAAAAATATATGGAACTCTAATACCTCCTTCCCAGGCATCTCCTTTATTTCCTTTATATGGCAATGCGAACATGTTGTTGCCTTTTACTTTATAATGGCCATTATCTGAAGTGAATACAATTATGGTATTTTCCTCTAAGCCCATTTTTTCAATTGCATCCATTAATTCACCAACACTATCATCTAAAGATTTTATCATAGAAACGACCTCTATAACATTCTTATGATCGTAATCTGTTCCAATAAACTTTTCTTTAAAATACTTAACGTATTTCTCTTTTGGTTGAAATGGTGCGTGTACCAAATAATAAGGCATATACAAAAAGAAAGGCTTATCTTCCTTAACACTTTTTTCTATAAACTCAATCCCTTTTTCTGTACAATAATCTGCATTATATACCTTGCTGTTGTAATCATCTTGCTTTGGATAAGTAGAGAAATCATAATGATTCTTAGTTTCTATTGCTTCATCAAAACCGATATTATGCATTCCCGATTTTCCTTTTCCTAGGTGCCATTTTCCAAAAGCGGCGGTTTTATATCCATTGCTCTTAAATGCTTGAGCAATGTTAAAATTTGAAGGGTCTAAACCATTATCATCTGAATATAAATGATTACTATCGGGAGGTAAAAACTTCATGTGTTTGCGCATATCCTCTGCGTTTTTCGATATTTTATATCTATCAACAACTCTATATATGTTCGTTCTAGGCGCATATTGTCCTGTCATTATTGCTGCTCTTGAAGGTGCACAAGTTGGGTCAGCAGCATAACCGTTTGTAAAATGCATACCTTCACTATATAGTTTGTCAATATTTGGTGTTTCAACAATCTCATTACCGTAGCAATTTAATGCATTAATCCCCAAATCATCTGCTAATATAAATAACACATTTGGTTTTTTCTCTTGAGAAAATAATTGTAAAGAGACAAATATTCCTATTAAAAATAGTTTGGAGTTCATTACTGTTCTGAATAGATTAATACTTTGTTTATTTCAACTCCATTTTGTTCATTGAATTGAATTTTAATTTTTGTGGTACTGATTGTCTTATCAAAATGAACTCCGAAAAAAGAACCTACATCTGTTCCTTTATAAATAGTTTCCCATTGATTGTTTTCCCAAGCTTTGATTTCAAATTCTTGAATTTTAGACACATCTAATCTTCGTCCTTCCTTAATTCCAATTTGTTTTATTTTTTG
>JADWMI010000085.1 GCA_015767395.1 Bacteroidota bacterium
TTAGTATCAGAAAAGCTAATAAAATGTCCGTGTTTTTTTTCGTTTTGGTTTGTTTGTTGAGTTGTCATAGTTGTAGTCTTTAAAAGTTTATAAATTAAGAAGCATATCTTCTATATCTGTTCCACTGATTTCTTTTAGAATCTGAAAAGCTAATAAAATGTCCGTGCTTTTTTTCGTTTTGATTTGTTTCTTGAGTTGTCATAATATATCGTTTTATATAGTTAGTATTACTTAAGAGACGGTGTACTTATCGTTTTGTTACAGTACTTTGTATTACAAAGTACCTTCTTAACAATTATTTAACATAACTGCCTAAAAAAAAACAGCAAATTCTTAATTATTCGTTGCGTAATGAAGTTATTCTTTTATATAAAATATTGAAATTTCATTTCGCTGCTGTGACCTCGGTGGAGTACAGGTCCTTTGTTTGAATGTTCAAATAGTGAGATCTCAGTCAAGCATAGGATGATGGTTCTGTTTTTAATTTATACTCTTTTCCCTCACGCCATCTTTATCACCGCTCCAACGCTCCGCCCTTCAGGCAAGTTCAGGATGACGGTTATATTTCTATTTTCCTTTTTTTTAGTATATTTAAAAAAAATTGCATCACAAATTTTTTAAGGATATTTAATTTGACCCTACAAAAAGAGAATTTGAAGGTTTGTAATGGAATTTAACTAACTAAAAAATGACCAAAAACAAACGACTTAAAATTGGGGAAGGAAAAATTAGTGGCTACCTCTCCATTTTTTTAGCAGTGCTATGCGTAGGAGCAACTATTTGCGCCTATTTCCCAGAATATTTGACAACTGAAGATTTTCGAGAATTGTATAAGCCAGGTTATTTTAAATGGGTTTTCTTAATTGTTCTTTCCGTATCATTTGGATTTGCGCTGACTAGCTTTTTATTGAGTAAAAAGACAAAACTGGGCTTTATTGCTATTTTATTTATAGGGGCTTCAATTCTTCTTGCATCTGGTTTACCTGAACAACAAGAGATAGCGTCAAAAAGGTTTACCATAGGAATGGATTGGTTATTACTAGATATTCTAATTTCAGCAATTATTTTTATTCCAATTGAGTTGTTTTTGCCAAAAAAGCTTGAGCAAACGAAGTTTCACGATGAATGGAAAACCGATTTGGTTTACTTTATTATAAGTCATTTACTTATTCAGGTTATTGGTGTGTTGGTTCAACTTCCAGCTACGCTGGCATTTTCAAATTTAGGGTTAACAGGTTTTCAAGGGTGGGTTCAAGCAATTCCATTTTTACCACAACTTTTGTTAGCTTTATTTGTATCCGATTTATTTCAATGGACAGGTCATTATTTTTTCCATAAAATTCCTTATTTATGGCGCTTCCATTCTGTGCATCATTCCATTAAAGATATTGATTGGCTCGCAGGATCCAGATTACATTTTGTCGATATGATTGTGGTACGTGCTTTTTCATTTTTACCGATTTATGTTTTTGGTTTTAGCAATGCCGTTTTCATTGCTTATATTGTTATTGTTTCAATACAGGCTGTTTTAGCACACGCGAATACTCGTATCAATTTTGGGTTTCTTCGCTATGTAATTGTTACTCCACAGTATCATCATTGGCATCATTCTGATGATCCAAAAGCATATGATAAGAATTTCGCTATTCATTTTCCATTTATAGATATGATATTTGGAACGTATTATCCAATGGGAAAAACCTGGCCAGAAAGTACAGGACTGGGTGATGTGCAATTCCCCAAAGGTTTTCTTCCTCAATTTATTTTTCCATTTTTAAAAGACCCGGCAAAAGATAATAAGATTGATAATCCTAGTGAAAGATAATTTTAACTCATCTTTTTAGAAAAACGAAGTTATAACTGATCAAATAATTTAAATTATTCATGAAAAAGTGGCCTAACTCTAAGACGAATTAAGCAGTTTATCAACTAACTTTCATAGGTTTTGATTTAGAGGGTTACATATTTAATATCCATATCTTCTGTATTGAATAGTTTTCGTTTTTAAAAATTAATAAATTAAGACGACAATAATTAATTGTGTAGTTTTGATTCAAATGAAAATTATTTTAAATAAAATATTTATGAAAAAGTATCTTATACTTTTTAGTATGCTGTTCTTTATCAACATATCTTGTTCCGAGAATGACAAAACTGATTGTATCGAGAATAAATTAGCGTATGTGACTTCTGTTGATTCACCTTCGAATGGCATTATAAATGAAATTATTAACATAGAAGTGAATTTTCAAGTAAACAATGGATGTGGAGAATTTGGAGAATATATTGAAACGCAAAATGGAAACGTAAAAATTATTGAGGTGAAAGCAAGATATGAGGGATGCATTTGTACTGAAAATTTGCCGATAAGAAAAGTGAATTATGAGTTTATAACTCAAATTTCTGGAGATTATGAATTAAGATTTAAAACAAATGAGACCGATTTTATATCTGTAAATTTATTGATTGAATAATATAAGAACAAAGCACATATGCCCAACACCGTATTTAAAAAATTGCTGAATTCAGTAAAAAAAATATGATTTAAAACTCGCAATTTTACATTTTCAAACTCGTTAGCAGTAGTTAAAAAAAATAAGATTAAAAATAACCAAATTTAGGATGATTGAGGAAATGAAATAACAGTTAAATCCTTTGTTCTACATAAATTCATCTATAGAAATACAATTATTATTTATGCTTTATAAAATATTTACATGGCTTTTTCACCTTACTACAAAAGCATATTTCAGATCCATATATATTCAAGGAAAAGATTTCATACCTACTAAAAATAAACCTGTAATATTTGCTGCTAACCACCCCAGTTCTTTTATGGATCCTATTTTACTGGCTGTACAAATTAAAAGGTCCCTCTATTTTTTGGCACGAGGGGACATATTTAAGAACAAAATAGCCAGACGCATATTTGGTATGTTACATATGATACCTGTTTATAAACCAGACTTATCACCGGATCAAGTTTATAAAAATAAAATGATTTTTGAAAAATGTTATGAGCATTTAGAACGAAATAAAACAGTCATGATTTTTCCTGAAGGCATCAGTAAAACCGAACGAAGATTAAGACCTATAAAAACCGGTATCGCAAGAATCGCTTTAGGCGCTGAAGAAAAACATAATTTTGATTTAGACTTGACTATTATACCAATAGGCCTGAATTATTCCAATCCACACTATTTTAAAAGTGATGTATTCGTCAATATTGGTGAACCTATACAAGTAAGCGATTATAAGGATATATTTCTAAACGATCCTAAGGAAGGGGTATTACAATTAACGGAACGCGTAAAAACTGAACTTGAAAAACGTATTATCATTATTGAAGATGAACACCTTGAAAAATTAATTCAACAAATAGAAATTCTCTATCGTAGTAAATTAAGAGATGAAAGCAAACTTAAAGAAAAAGCGACACAAGATTTTTACTTGTCTCAAGATATTGTAGAAGCCGTTGAATATTATGCTAAAAACAAACCAGAAATACTGAAAGATTTTGAGCAAAAAATCACCTTTTATTTGAAACAATTAAAGCGTTTAAAAATTAGAGATACACAAATTAGATCATCTTCAATTTCTTTCAATTTTATTTGGCGAATGATTTATTTTACGATTGGATTCCCGCTGTTTTTATACGGTTTAATAACAAATGTGATTCCTTTCAAACTTGCCGAGTTCATTTCTGAAAAGATATTAATCAGAGAAGATTTTATAGGATCCATAAAAATAGCTATAGGCATGATTGTCTTTTTAATTATGTATTGTATTGAATCCTTGGTGTTTGGTGCTTTTACAAATCCTATATGGGGCATTGTATTTTGCATTAGTCTTTATCCAGCAGGATTATTCACGATTGGTTATTTTAAAACCTATTATAAAGTAAGAGGAACTATTAAATACCTGAGACTATTTATGCACAAAAGTGATTTAGTCACTAATTTAAAAATAACACGTCAAGAGTTAGTTGATGAACTTGAAAAAAGGAAAAAAGAATTTTTATACCAGCGAGAACTTTAACAATTCTCTTTGTTTTAAAATTCCAGTTGTGCCTTCCTTATAAAAAAGAAACCAACAAAGAAAACAGCGATAAAGGTAGAAACTGTCTTGGCCTGAAATGAAATAAGGCTACATAATTAGTCATAAAAAAAACTGCTCGGCTCCGGAAGAGCCAAGCAGTTTATCAACTAACTATATTTTATATATTCTATTTGAGTTTAAAAACTGAACCTTCTATGTGCTGACCATTTGATTCTTTTGCTATTTTTAAAATTAGAAAAGAAGGTATATTCTCGTGCTTCTGTCGGTGTATAATCTGCTGTAGTTCTCATAGTCTGATTGTTTTAGTTTGTATATTTAAATGACGAGTTCTTGAAACAATTGTTACACAGTTGTTTACGTGAGTGCTATGTATTAACAGCATTTTAACGAAGTACTTGTTTCCTGAAGTAGGTTCTTTTTATAGGAGTTATGGATAAAAAAACAGCCTAACTCTGGGCGGAATTAAGGAGTTAACTAACCAAACTTATTTTATGATAAACTTGTTCCTAAGAGCAGTACAAAGATAGGGTAGTTGTTTGTGTTGGAATATGAAGGGGGTGTCTGGAAAGTGAATGTGGGTATTTAATGATGAGATCTCCAATCAAGTTGGAGATGACGGTTCGGCTTATCTTTCGACCCTTCGATACTTCGACTGCGCTCAGTACAGGCTAAGCTCAGGACAGGTTCAGTTCAGGACAGGCTAAGCAGAGTATGACTATTGTCTTTTTTACTCATCCCTTATTTTATTGTAAATCGTAATTAACCTCCTTTCTTTTTACGCATCCTTTTTTTGTTTTTTAATGGGATTAGATTTGTAACATTAATAATTTAAGGGAGGTTACTAACCTGAAAAGTGATGAATTTAATTAAAACCTTACGGAAACCCGTAAGGTTTTTTGTTTTTAGGTAGGTAGTTTTGATATGTAAAACCAACGCTGAATTATGATTAAAAAAACAACTGGAGGTGTACTTAAAAAATGGGTTATTTGTGCAGAACTCAGCTTTGAGAATTCATTTTTAATTGTACATTTATAGTATGATTAAAGCTCTAATAATTGATGATGAAAAAGACGCTCAAGACGTACTTGAAAAAACATTAGAAAGATCCTTTCCAAATAAATTTTATATCGTTGAGAAATGCGATTCAGTAGATTCGGGTGTGATTGCAATTAAAAAGTATGCTCCTGAATTGGTATTTTTAGATATTCAAATGCCTGAAAAAAATGGGTTTGAATTGTTTAAATACTTTGATACTATCAATTTTGAAGTGATTTTTACCACCGCTTTTAATCAGTATGCTATTAAAGCTATCAAGTGTAGTGCTTTAGACTATTTATTAAAGCCTATAAATTACATTGATTTAGGAGATGCCATCAAGCGGTTTGACTTGAGGAATAAAGATAGTTTCGCACAAAAAAGACTGACGTTGTTATTGGAAAATTTGAATATTGATCATGAGCATTCCAATAAAATAGCTTTTCCGACCGTAGATGGGTTTGAATTGGTTCATTCTAATCAGATCTTATATTGTAAAGCGGATAGCAACTATTGCTTTATCAAGAAGATAGATGACATAAATATAACTGTTTCTAAAACTTTGAAAGACGTAGAAGATCTTCTTCCAGAAAAAATGTTCCAACGCATTCATAAATCTTATGTTATCAATTTAAATTATATCGTTCGGTATCATAAAGCTAATAAAGAAGTTGAATTAACAAGTGGCGAGAAACTACCCGTTTCTTTCCGAAAAGAAAATGAATTTTTAAATGCCATTATCCAAAATCAATAAGTTTTTTTTCATCGTATTTTTAGTTGGTCATATCGTTTTTTCACAAAAGCAGCCTAGTAAAAATTATACGTCTGATAATTATTTGCCCAATAATACGGTTAGGTCGTTATTCATTGATAGTGAAAGTATCCTATGGATTGGAACTGATAATGGTATTGTGAAAAAGGAAAATAATGTTTTCACCTACTTTTTCGAAGAGGATGGGTTGGCTATGAATAACACCTGGGCTATTTTAGAAGATGCTGATAAAAACCTGTGGTTTGGAAGTTATGGTGGTGGATTAACGATTTATGACGGCACTGCATTTAAGGTCATCTCAGAAAAAGAGGGACTCGTTCATAATGAAATTACCAAGCTATATTCATACAAAAACTATATGTGTGTTGGGACGAGCAATGGTTTGTCGTTAGTCGATATCGAAACACATAAATTAATATCTCGTTTACCTGAGATTGAGGAAGATTTTCGCGTCTCTGGTTTTTTTGAATATGAAAATCAGTTGTACTGTACCACTTATACTGCAGGAACCTATCGCATAACTTTAAAATCTGACCAATTGGTTGTAGACCACATAAATGATTATACGGTTGTTCATTCTATGTATGCTACGAATGATTCTATTTATTGTAGTAATAAAGAATATTACACGAAAAGTTCGATTGCTTCTTTTGTAGATAGTAACAATTCAAACACGCTTCAAAAAAAAGGATCTTCCATTATTTGGGATTATATTGAGACTAAAGATCGTAGGGTATTTGCTGCTGCCTGGGGAATGTATTCAAATGATGGAGGTATTTATGAAATTATCGATGATCAATTCATTTCCAGATCTTCAGACTTCAATGTGACAAGCAATAATGCACTCTCACTTGCTTACGATGGCACTTTTGAAAAGTTATATATTGGAACAAGAGATGCTGGTTTATTTGAAGTTGATTTGGATGATCATATTTTATTCAATGCGGTTCCAGCGAATGCTGTTCTAGGGTTTGCAGCTACTCATGAATGTAAAGCAACATTGCTTACAAATGGTATTGTTCTTAATACTTCCAAAAAGAAACATTTTATTTCATTGGAAAGATTGAAAGAATGGCAATCTCAATATGTAAAAACGACCAACATACCGCTTCCGAAATATGAAGATAAATTTTTTGAACTGGCGTTTGATACGCAAGCAAGGGATATCATTTTTTATGATATCAAAGCGTTTAATAATGACTTTTGGATCAATACCTCTATTGGACTGTTTGCTGTTAAAGCATCAGGCGAATTGAAACGTTATTTACCTGTTCATACTTATGAATTTAATTTTACACCACAAGGAAATTTAATTGAAACCAATCCATATTGGGGTCTTAGAGTGTATCGTGACTTGGATAAATTTGAATATAAATATTATTCTAAGTCTGCAAATAATACGCCTTCAGATGTTGTGAATAGTTTAAAAACTAAAGACAAAACCTATTTATTGTCGGTTTTTAAAGGTCTGTTTGTATGGGAAAATAATGAATTCACATCCTATGCCAACAATGGAATCTGGTTGGAGCATAAATTGCGACATATTACACCGTTAGAAAATAATTTAGCTATTTCAAATGAGTTTGGTGATGTTTTTATATTAAATGATGAACTAAACTTTAGGGTCCTGCAGAAAATACCAAGGTCTGAAATTAAAGGTAACACGATTTCTTTTTTAGCACAATATAATGGCTACTTGTTAATTGGGACCGAAAAGGGATTGACTATTTATAAAGATGAACAATTTATTTTTGTTGATGAGGAACAAGGGCTTCAACAACCCTTGTTAAGTGCACAGGTAACAGAAAACAATTTAATTATTGGGAGTAAAAACGGTTATTATACTTTAAAAATTGATCATTTGATCGATATAAAACCATTGGTGAATAATTTAAAATTAACAGGTGTTCATATAAATAATGATGATGCTAATTTTGATTACTTAGCTAAAAAAGGCAGACTAAATTTGGCTTATAATCAAAATACACTGGCCCTGAAATTCACTACCAATATTCATCCTTTTCCAAATAAATTGTCTTATCAATACCGTTTAAACAGTAATGAAAGTTGGAGTAGTAGCTCGAGCTCATCTGAAATTTATTTGCCTTATTTACCCTCAGGGAATTTCTCTGTTGAGATAAAAGTGATAGATCAAAGTACTGGAATAAGTTATCAAGCGCAACTATTACAATTGAACATCACGCCTCCTTTTTGGAAATCCTGGTGGTTTATTGTTTTGGTGGTATTGGTTTCGGGTGTTATCATCTACTTCTTCTATTGGTATCAAATTAAACAAACCAGACGTTTTGAGGAGCAAAAAGGAAAGATTCAAAAGCGTGTAGAAGAAACCAAAATGGAGGCTTTATTGGCTCAAATGAATCCCCATTTTATATTTAATGCTATGAATTCAATTCAAAGCTATATTATCCAAAATGATATAGATAAGGCGACCCTATTTTTAGGGGATTTTTCTAAATTAATACGAAATAATTTAGATTATTGTACACGGCCAACTATTTTGTTAGAGGAAGAAATTGACTACTTGAAATCCTATATTCGCGTTGAGAATACACGATTTAAAAACAGAATTTCAACAACATTTGACATTGATTCTAATATTGACTTATACGATGTTGAGGTACCCTCGATGTTACTTCAGCCATTTGTAGAAAATGCTTTTATCCATGCATTTCCACCAAGTATAAAAGCACCCACTTTACGGATTGGTTTTAAATTATTGGACAACCAGGTTTTAGAGTGTAAAATTGTAGATAATGGTATCGGATCTGAGAAAAAAGACACTCAAAGATTGCATCAATCTAAAGGGGTTTCAATCGTTAGGGAACGTCTAAAATTATTGAACTATGATGTTGATAAAGCCTTGATCCTCTCTTTTTCCAACAAAGGCACTGAAGTGACACTTCAATTGTAACGTTTACCTTGAAAATACATACGTTTACTCATTGCTTTTCTATAGTCTGATAACTTCATCTATTTTTAATCAAAATAAAAGGGAAGTTGCTAGATCTTTAAAAATAAACACCCCAAAATCCAGCTATTTCAAAACTGCTAATACCAGTTTATCTAAACAACTATTCGTTTAATACGTCTGTTTTGGTTTTGGGGTCTTATTTCAAAAAACACACACAATAACTCTTATCGATTAGAATATTTAAGATTGTTCATGAGGACAATGCTTAGGTATTTTATGTGATAAAATAGCAGTGGATTTTAAACATAAACAA
>JADWMI010000009.1:0-6436 GCA_015767395.1 Bacteroidota bacterium
AATGCGCCAAAATTTAGGATTAGGAATAACACGATGTATTGAATATTTTTACTCAACATATTTGGTGATTTTAGAACTCATTGGTTTGGTTAATGAATAAAAATAATCAATATAACTGCCATTCTCATCAATCAAATATTTCTGAAAATTCCATTTAACACTCGAATTCTTAACACCATTCAACTCTTTACTTGTCAGCCATGCATATAAGGGATGTTGGTTGTCACCTTTTACATCTACCTTTTCTGTCAACAAAAAAGTAACACCATAGTTTACTTCACAAAAGGATTTAATTTCAGTTAAAGTACCGGGCTCCTGACCACCAAATTGATTACACGGTACACCAATTACAACTAATTTATCTTTGTAGGTTTCATACAGTTTTTCTAAATCAGCATATTGCCCGGTAAAACCACATTCAGAAGCGGTGTTTACAATTAATATTTTCTTTCCTTTAAAATCAGTGAAGTTAATCGGCTCGCCTGTTATGCTATTTATCGAAATATCGTAAATCGATGGATTTGCATTCATAGCTTCTTGGTTTTGATTAATAGGTTTTGTTGTAAATAAGGTAATTGCTATACATATTACTCCAATAATTTTCATTTGTTTTCTTTTAAAAATTAAATGCTATTGGTGGTACATCCTAATACCTAGTCAAAAAATTACAACTATTACAGTTGAAAATTTAAACTGTAATACGTAAGTTTAATCGCTTATCAACTTTACGTTTTATAACTGTTAAACGTTTCATGATATCCATTAAATCGGAATTTTGAGTTTCCTTATAAATCTCGTTAATTCCTAAAATGAACGCTTTTAATTTTCGAGAAGCAATAATTCTTTCACTCGTCGTTTTCAATGAAATTTTACTTTGTTCATATTCCAAAGCTTCATTTATTAAATCCATATTTTTTAATTTTAATTCGTATTCGTATTGTAATTCGTATTGTTCATCAATTTGTGCAGCTACAATATTATAAATAATAGTTACAATGCTTGCTCTAATTAGATTTAATTCTTAGAATTATTCAACATTCTTTTAACTAGACCATATTTAGAATGCAATCTACGTGCCAAATTAAAATGTTTTTATCTTATAACAGCAATTCTTTTTTTTTCTACTCCTAAATATACAATATTAACTAAAATAAAGTTTGTTCAAAGGTTTTTATAATTTATTTAATAAATTATCTATAGATTCAAAAAATTTAACACTACTCTTATTGTATTTTATTGATGACTCATAGGGCCCAATTTTAAAACTCATTTTTTTATTTTTAATTGTTATAACACCCTAAAATTTACAAAAAAATCTTAAAATGCGTTGTTTAGTAATACCTAAAATTCTTTTATTAATTTCTTTAGTCGCGTTTTTATAGAAAACATACTCTTCAACAGAAAAATGACCAATTACAATACCTTTAACCTCATTTTTTAGTTGATGATCTTTTAAAAATGCCGTTGTTATAAATTTATTTTTTTCGGCATCGGTTGCATTCATTAAATCATTTTTTTTTAAAACAGCGTAATGCTGAAAATAAACGAATAACAAATCATTTAATGATTTAATAATTGGCCTCAAGGATAAATTTTGAAACCTTTCTAATTGTTTAGTCTTATCTAAAATAATTGCATTGGGTATCGATGGTCTTGTTTTCATTCTAAAATAATACTATCAATTATCAGTTCAAATTGCTCATCCTTCTTATTCCCTATTAAAAACCCGAGTTCTTCCAGTTCGTTTCCAGTATAATTGTCCATATCTAATTTTCTTCCTCTAAAAGTGGGTGCTAGGTCTGATAACCTAATTTCAATAGTCTCCCATTCAGTTTTAGTTTGAAAATAAGAAATGTAAGAATGCTGATTAAATTTGTCAGGTTTTACTCTAAATTGGTATTTTTTACCATCTCCTTTTAGAAGAATCTTAATTTTTTGAAATCGAGATACGTCTAGTTTTTCAAAACGATGTCTCAGTGAGGAAAAACCACCATTATTAGCTGTTGAAACAGTTCCAGAAAAAACAGCGTGTCCTTCACTATTTATGGCAAATTCTCCATTAGATTGCCCTCCCATAACGACATCATCAACCACTCTCCATCCAAAAAGGTTGCTATTTTTATTAAAATCAATAATTGTTAAACTCGTACTTATTGCTAGTGCCATAATTGTAATATAATTTAAAATAAACATTTTTTTATTTGTTAATTTGACCAAAAAATTCTGTCAACTTCTTTGTTCTATAATTAAAAATTTCTGTTAACTTAGGTTTTATTAAAAATGGATGTACCAGTCTTCCAATAAAACCAAAAGGCACTTTATAATCTATTATATCTTCCATTTCTACACCTCCTTCAATTGGATTTATAAAATGCTTGTGATGCCATAAAGCATAGGGTCCAAATCGTTGCTCATCAACAAAGTATTTCTTATCAACTATATGCGTAATTTCCGTAACCCAAGTAGTTTTAACCCCTAAGATAGGTGTTACAATGTACTGTATTATCTGCCCTGCAAACATTGGCTTATCCGCACCAGATATGATATCAAAACTCATATAATCTGGCGTAATTACCTTTAAATTATTAGGATTTGATAAAAAATCCCAAGCCTCATCCAATGTTATGGGTAAGTGCTGTTTTGAAGACAATCTGTAAACCTTTCCTTTTGTTGAAAATTCCATAAACTAGTTTTTAATTACAATGTAAAGATTTAAAGAACTCGCTAAAAGCAACCAAACAAAATAAGGAGCAATCCACAAGGTTGATAACCGCATGGTTCCACTAAAATTAAATAAGAAGTACCCTACAACAATGGTTAACAACCCAATATTAAGAAAACCCAACATCGTTAAATGCTGATTAAAGAAGAAGTAATTCCAAGAAATATTTAAAATAAATTGAATTGAAAAAACAATCCAAATAAAAAATTTAAATTCACTTATTAATATCAGATTTGCCATATAAATTGAATAACAAATCATAATTGAAAACCAAGCAACACCAAACACCCAGCCTGGAGGAGTCCATGGTGCTTTTTTTAAAGTTAAATACCAATCAGATGAAGGTCCACTATTCATAAAATAACTTCCTATTGCTAAAGCCCCAAAATTTAGTACTATAAATAACAATATGTATTGAATATTTTTACTTAACATAATTTATGATTTTGGAACTCATTGGCTTGGTCATTGAGTAGAAATAATCAATATATTGTCCATTTTCATCAATTAGGTATTTTTGAAAATTCCATTTTACACTTGAACCTTTCACTCCATTCAACTCTTTATTTGTTAGCCATTCATATAAAGGATGTTGTTTTTCACCTTTTACAGCTACTTTTTCTGTTAATAAAAACGTAACACCGTAATTTACTTCACAAAATGATTGTATTTCTGTTAAAGTACCTGGCTCCTGACCTCCAAATTGATTACAAGGAACACCTATAACAACTAATTTATCTTTATAGGTTTCGTATAACTTTTCCAAATCAGCATATTGTCCTGTAAAACCACATTCAGAGGCGGTGTTTACAATTAATATTTTCTTTCCTTTAAAATCAGCCAAGTCAATCGGCTGGCCTGTAATGCTATTGATTGAAATATCATAAATGGATGGATTCGTATTCATAATTTCTTGATTTTGATTTGTGAATGGCATTAAAAATAACGTTATCACTAAACTTATTATTCCGATAATTTTCATTTTGTTGTTTTTTTATTTAAGTTTTTATGGTTGTAATTCCGCAATCCATTTCAAATATTTGACCAGACATAGAAGCTGCCTTTTCTGAGATTAAAAAAGATGATAATTCAGCAACTTCTTCTGGTTTTAAATATTTTTTTAATGGATGTCGCTCAACCATTTGCGCCTTCATTCTTTCATTTCTTAACAATTTTTCAGCTAAGCTAGTTTCAGTTATTGTAGGGGCTATTGCATTCACTCTTATAGCTGGTGAAAATTCTGCAGCTAAAGATTTAACCAAACCTTCAATTGCCGATTTTGCTGAAGCAATACTAGCGTGAAATGGCATTCCAATTTTTGCTGCAACGGAACTAAATAATAGCACTGCAGGTGAACTAGACTCCTTTAATAATGGTAAATATTTTTGAATTGCTATTACAGCTCCTAAAAAATTAATTTCATAATCAATTTTAAAATCTTCTATTTTTAATCGCGTAAAAGGTTTTAAATTGATACTTCCTGGGCAATAAATTAACACATCAACACTATTTAATTCAGGCAACTCCTCTTTTAAAATATCACAGCTATAATGTGTTAAATTGGGATGCTTAAATTCAGGTTTCGATCTACTAATATTAATCACATTATTATTCATTAATTCTTTTTGAATAATAGCGCTTCCAATACCTTTACTTCCTCCAATAACTACAATTGTTCTCATTGCTTCGTTTTAAATAGTAATTCTCTGGTTTAAGCGTTTTTTAACTTATTTATTTTTCACGATTAACCTTTTCATGAAATCTATTAACATAGGGTTCTCGATTTTCTTATAAACTTCTATTTATTCCTAAAATTAAAGATTTTATTTTTTTAGAAACAACAATTCTATAATTGGTGGTTTTTAATGAAAGTTTACGTAGCTGAAAATCCTAGGCCTCATTTATTAAATCCATCTTATTTATAGTTTTAAATAGTTTTGTAATTCCGTTATTTTTTCAGTTCTTAAAAAAACACCTCCATAATAGCTGGTAACAGTTGCCGAGGAATTATCTTTAATACCTCTTGAAGCCACGCATAAATGTTTTGCATCAATAATTACAGCCACATCATCCGTCTCTAAAATATCCGATAGTTCAATAGCAATTTGATTGGTTAAACGTTCTTGCACTTGAGGCCTATTTGCAAAATATTGTACAATTCTATTAATTTTTGAAAGCCCAATTACTTTCCCAGATGAAATATAAGCCACATGAACTTTTCCGAAAATAGGCACAAAATGATGTTCGCAATTTGAATAAAACTGAATGTTTTTTTCAACTAACATTTGATTGTATTTGTACTTATTATCAAACAATGCAATTTTTGGTTTATTAGCAGGATTTAATCCGGAAAAAATTTCATCAATGTACATTTTGGCCACTCTTTTAGGAGTTCCGTTTAAAGAATCATCAGTCAAATCTAAACCAATTACCCCCATAATTTGAGCAAACAAATCAGCTATTCTTTCTTTCTTTTCTTGGTCAGTCAACAAAAAAGCATCCTTAATTAAAGGCGTTTCAATTCCTGTATATAAATGATCGTCACCTATCTCGTCAAAATTAAAACCATTTAATTTAGTTTTATTAATAGGGGAATTCAACAAAGTTTCTGGGTGTCTCATAAAGTTTAATTTTTAATTCATATTGTGTTTCTATATTCGGTCTCAAAAGCATATAAATAACCTTTGCTATATTTTCAGTCGTTGGGTTTAACACTTTAAATTCTTCAACATCTAAATTTAAATTTTGATGATCAAATTTGTCTAAAACCTTGATTTTAATAAGGTCCGATAACTGTTTTATATCCATTACATAACCCGTATCCTCTTGGACTTCACCAATTACTTTCACTTCTAATTCATAATTATGCCCATGAAAATTAGGATTGTTACACTTCCCAAATACCTTGCGATTTTTTTCATCAGTCCACAACGCATTGTGCAATCTATGGGCCGAATTAAAATGTTCTTTTCTCGTAATTGCTAATTTACAATTCATTTTGTTTAATGTTTCAAGTGTAAATATAAACAATAAAACAGATATTTTCCAAATATAAACATCTATTTACTCTATGAGCACATAGATTATAACTATAATAGAAACAACTTTTATCCTTTATTTTGTTTAACTTTACAATTCATTAGTTAAACACGGTAAAGTAATGAAGAAAAGTAAAAAATTATCTCGTAACGAAATCATTTCCAGTTACATCAGTTATTTATTAGAAAACAACACCCCTCCCAAATCTGTATATGCTTTTGCAAAAGCTTTCGATTTTGAAGAAACTCAGTTTTACAACTATTTCGGGAATTTTGATGCGATTGAAAAAGCAATATTTAAGGAATTTTTCAACAATACTATAACGGTGTTGAACAAAAGTGAAGAATACCCAACTTTTGATGCAAGAAATAAATTATTGAGCTTTTATTTTACTTTTTTTGAAAATCTTTCAGCAAACAGAAGCTATATTTTATTAGCCCTTAACAGCAATAAAGATCACTTAAATAAATTAAAAGTGTTAGCCGGTTTAAAAAACGGATTTACCAATTACATAACTGAACTCAATATTGAAACCATTGATTTTAAGGAACAGAAAATTACCGAAATTCAACAAAAAGCGATTGTAGAAAGCGCTTGGATGCAACTATTAATTACAATCCAATTTTGGATGAGTGACGCCTCTGCTTTATTTGAAAAGACGGATATTTTTATAGA
>JADWMI010000009.1:6536-21154 GCA_015767395.1 Bacteroidota bacterium
ACAGTAGCAAAATCACACACAGATTATATGGTCGAAACTGGAAGGCTAAGTCATGAAAATTTTTCAAACAGGCAGGATAAGCTTGTAGCCAATGCCAATGCTAAATCCGTTGGAGAAAATGTAGGATATGGCTATTCCACTGCTAAAGAGGTTTTAAAAGCCTAGTTAAACAGTGATATTCATAAAAAAGTTATTGAAAAATCAGGATATACACCTTTTGAAATTTCAACCGAAAAAAACCTAAAAAGAAGAAGCTTTTTTACACAAATATTTATTCAACGATAAATAATATTAAAAAAAAATCTTCAAAAAATTAATCTTAACCTGCATCATCATGATAAAAACCATTGATTCTATTCCTGTTTCAAAAATACAAAGGGCCTCAAAATTAGTGCAAACAGGCGCAAAGGTTGGAGTGAATTATATCAAATACTACGGCGACAAATTAGTGAATTCTGAAATTGAAGCCAAAGACAGATTGAACAAAAGCAACGCTGACGACATTTATGATGGGCTAAAAAATTTAAAAGGAAGTGCTTTAAAAGTTGCTCAAATGCTCAGTATGGAAAAAAGTGTCCTACCACAGGCATATGTAGAAAAATTTTCCCTATCTCAATTTTCTGTACCACCACTATCCGCTCCTTTGGTTGTAAAAACATTTAAAAAATACTTTGGAAAAACACCCTATGAACTATTTGATACTTTTAATGCAAATGCTGTAAACGCAGCAAGTATTGGCCAAGTGCATAAAGCCATAAAAAATGGAAAAAACTTAGCTGTTAAAATTCAATATCCTGGTATTTCCGACAGTATTTCGAGCGATTTGGCTTTGGTAAAACCCATTGCTATTAGTATGTTTAATATACGAGGAAAAGATTCTGATAAATATTTTAAAGAAGTTGAAGATAAATTAATTGAAGAAACCAATTATATTTTAGAAGTAAAACAAAGTAAAGCCATTGTTGAAGCTTGTGCGCATATTCCAAATTTGAAATTCCCAAACTATTATGAAGCTTGGTCTTCAGAAAGAATTATTACAATGGATTGGATTGATGGGGAACATTTATCTGAATTTACAGCCTACAATACAAACCAAGAAAAATCTAATAAATTAGGACAAGCCTTGTGGGATTTTTATATGTACCAAATCCATGTTTTAAAAAAGGTACACGCCGATCCGCATCCAGGAAACTTCTTAATCACTAAAAATAGTGATTTAACCGCCATTGATTTTGGCTGTATGAAAACCATCCCAAATGAATTTTACGTTCCCTATTTTGAATTGGCTAAAAAAGAAAACATCAACAATACCCAAATATTTAATGATACATTATTTGAATTAGAAATTTTAAGGGCTGATGATACTGAAAAAGAATTGGCATTTTTTTCGACCATGTTCCATGATCTGTTAAGCTTGTTTACCCAACCTTTTCAAAAAGAAATATTTGATTTTTCAAATCCAGATTTTTTTAACCAAATTGCAGCATTGGGTGAACGCTATTCAAAAAGTACAGAACTAAAAAAAATGAACGGCAATAGAGGCTCAAAACATTTTATTTATATCAACAGAACTTTTTTTGGCTTATATAATTTAATGTTCGATTTAAAAGCTAAGGACATAAAAATTAATAATTTTAAAAGTTTATAATGACTTATTTTAACACAAACGACATTAATTCATTAGAACACTTGTATAAAATTAACCTTATTAATAGTTGTGCAGGGTATAAGTCTGCTAATTTAATTGGAACAAAATCAACTGATGATAAAACAAATTTGGCTATCTTTAGTTCGGTAATACATTTAGGATCTTCGCCACCTCTATTAGGCTTTATTTTAAGACCAACAACAGTTCCTAGGAACACTTATGAAAATATCATGGAGACTGGTTATTTTACAATTAATCATATTTATAAAAAAATATTAAAAGACGCGCATCATACATCGGCAAAATATGACCGTAACATTTCAGAATTTGATGTAACGGGTTTAGAAACTGATTACAAAGATAATTTTTTTGCGCCTTTTGTTAAAAATAGCCCCCTTCAATTAGCTATGAAATATATTGAAGAATATAATATAATCTCTAATGGAACGAAACTTGTAATTGGAGAAATACAAGGTTTATATATCAAAAAAGAGTTACTTGAAGATGATGGTTTTATAAATTTATCGAAAGGAGCTATTGCAGCAATTAATGGTTTAAACGGCTATTCAATTCCTAATTTAAAAGAGCGGTTTGAATACCAAAGACCTTTAAAATAAAACAAATGAAAATTCTTGTTACAGGCGCCACAGGCTATATTGGAAAACGGTTAATTCCCTTGTTACTAAATGAAGGGCATACCATCGTTTGTTCAGTAAGAGACGCATCGAGAGCCCATCAATTTAACAAAGATGATGAGCACATAATCATTGCTGAATCTGATTTTTTAAATCCTAGTTCGTTAAAAAATATTCCAAAAGATATTGATGTTGCTTATTATTTGATACATTCAATGTCTAACTCTTCTAGTGAGTTTCACACCTTAGAAGAAAAATGCGCTCAAAATTTTAAGGAATTTATTGAAACAACAAAAGTACAACAAGTTATATATTTAAGTGGCATAACCAACGACACAAAACTTTCTAAACATTTACTATCTAGAAAAAATGTAGAGAATATTTTACAATCAAATGTTTATGGACTAACAACTTTTAAAGCTGGTATTATTGTTGGTTCTGGAAGTTCTTCATTTGAAATTATAAGAGATTTAGTTGAAAAATTACCTGTAATGGTTGCGCCAAAATGGTTAAATACCAAAACACAACCAATTGCAATAAGAGATGTACTCGCATTCTTACTAAAAGCGCACGGAAATAAAAAATTATATAATACATCTTTTGATATTTTCGGCCCTGAAATATTGACTTACCAAGAAATGCTGCTTGAATTTGCAAAAATAAGAGGTCTTAAAAGGTATATTTTTACTGTTCCGGTTATGACTCCAAAATTATCTTCCTATTGGTTGTATTTTGTAACATCTACCTCCTATAAACTTGCATCTTCACTTGTAAATAGTATGGGGATTGAAATTGTTGGAAATCCAAGTAACATCAATCAGTTATTAGACACACAACCAATCTCTTATATAGAAGCTGTACAAAATGCATTTGTCAAAATTGAACAAAACAGTATTGTTTCCAGCTGGAAGGACTCATTTATTAGTGGTCGCTTACAACACAAAGCACATGAATATATTAATGTACCTACCTATGGTTGTTTTAAAGATATGAAGAACCGTCCAGTTAAAAGCCCAATAGAAACTATTGATAAAATATGGGCAATTGGAGGAGAAAACGGTTGGTATTATGGAAATTTTTTATGGAAATTAAGAGGCTTTTTAGATAAAATATTTGGAGGCATTGGACTTAGGCGAGGGAGAACAAATCCAACAACACTTCATATTGGTGATTCCCTCGATTTTTGGCGTGTCATTTATGCAGATAAAAACAAACAAAAGCTACTGTTATATGCAGAAATGAAACTTCCAGGTGAAGCTTGGTTAGAATTTAAAATTAAAGATAACATCTTATATCAAACCGCTACTTTCAGACCTAAAGGTGTTGCCGGTCGCTTGTATTGGTATGCACTTGTCCCATTTCACTGGTTTGTATTTAATGGAATGATTTCTAAATTGGTATAAATTATTTAAAGCAACGCTTTTTTCAAGGTTGCTAAATAGCGTTCTCTCGCAAACTTATGTTCCACAACTTCTTCAATGTTAGCATAATTTGGATTCCATTTTTTTATATATTTTAAATCTGGGTCAAATTTTTGTTGCTGTGTACTTGGATTAAAAACTCTAAAATAAGGCGCTGAATCACAACCAGTTCCAGCGACCCACTGCCAATTACCATTATTGGCCGACAATTCATAATCTAATAATTTTTCTGCAAAATAAGCTTCCCCCCATCTCCAATCTACCAATAAATGTTTGTTTAAAAAACTTGCAACAATCATCCTCACGCGATTATGCATATAACCTGTCTCGTTCAATTGCCTCATACCTGCATCCACAATTGGATAACCAGTTTTTCCTTCGCACCACAATCTAAATTCTTTCTCATTATTTCTCCAGGGAATAAAATTATATTTTGCTTTAAAGTTTTCATTCACCACTTTTGGAAAATGATACAGAATTTGCATAAAAAATTCTCGCCAAATTAATTCACTTGTAAAAGTAGCATCTGTTTTAATAGCATACGCCATTAATTTTCGAACGCTTACCGAGCCAAAACGTAAATGCACGGAAATATTAGAGGTCTCTACGGAAGGAATATCTCTATACAATACATAATTATCAATACATTTTGAATTGATTGGCAACACTTGAACGTCATTTTTATTAAAGCCTATCTCATTTAAAGTAGGAAATTGGAATGTTTCTTTTATAAATTTACTACTTAATTTTTCTGAATTAAATTGTTGAATTGAAGTTTTATGATACTCCAGTAACCACTTTTTTTTGTAAGGTGTGTAAACCGTATAAGGCAATCCATTCACTTTTGTGATTTCATTTTTTTCAAATATTACTTGGTCTTTAAAGTTGAAAACTGCAGCTCCTTTCCCTTTGCAAAGTTCTGAAATTTTCACATCTCGTTTATGAGCATAAGGTTCATAATCGCTATTAAAGAAAACTTTTTTAACTTCAAATTCTTCTAAAATCTGTGTCCAAACATCATCAACATTTCCTTTTTTTATATACAATGATGCATTTACCTTTTGTAATTCAATCGTTATTTTTTCTAATGTTTGATGAATAAATTGCACACGTGGATCATTCTTAGGCAATTCATTAAGAATTTCAGTATCAAAAATAAAAACTGGAAGTACAGGAAATTCAGAATTTAACGCTTCAAACAACGCACAATTATCTTCTAATCTTAAATCTCTTCTAAACCAAAAAACGGATATTTTTTTTTTCATTTGTTCACAATTACTGAAGTAGCTTTTTATTGAATTTCACTTTAAACTTTTCAATTAAAATGATACTCATATACAACATATTAAACGCATAAAAAGCATCTTCAATGGGCACCGTCCCAATTCTAAAACCTAAATTCTGAGCATTATTATACCAAACCACTTCACCTGAAATAAAACTTCCTGTCAACAATCCGTTTACAATAAAAAACGGAATTAAGATCAATAAAAAAGTAATGTAAAAACGATTTAAGATGGTGTCTTTTTTTATTAATGCGTATAACATTAACAATGTGAACAAACTAAAATTAACTGATGTGTATGCTTTTGGAAAGGCAAAAATCAAAATAACTACAGAACCAATCAATAAGAAAATTGTAATGATTTGTGTGGCTGTATCGGATAGTTTAAGATTTTTAAAAAAGTGTATAAACACATAATGGGTGAAAATACTGGCAAATGGAATACAAATAAAAAACAGTATTTCTTCAATAGGTAAACCAAAAAAGGTGATTCCTAAATAATAATAAGGATTGAATCCCCAAATTCCATATTCGGTAAAAATCACATCCCAAATTAAAAAAGGAATAGCCACAATTGTGATGGCTAAAAAAACAGCTTTCCAATACTGGATAAAACGCATTTTCTTTTCAAAACTATATATAAATGGGACTGAAAAACTTACGATGTTTATCCATAAATATAAATAGCTCATATTTTAAAGTACTTAAAAGGAACAAATAACATTCCAAAACATTCACCTTGTTCTTTCCCTAAATGCTTATGATGTACTTTATGTGCTTTTCTTAAACCTATCAAATATTTATTATTTGTTTTACTAAACCAGTTAAACCGCTTATGAATAAGCACATCATGTACTAAAAAATAGGCCAACCCATACAACATGATTCCAAGTCCAATAAAAAATAAATAGTTTAAACCGCCTTGCACTCCAAAATAAAATAAAGTGATACTTGGAATGGCGAATATGATAAAAAACACATCATTCCTTTCAAACCAATTTTGATATCTTGGCTGATGATGATCTTCGTGAAAATACCACATAAAGCCGTGCATTATAAATTTATGCGTTAGCCAGGTAACACATTCCATCAACAAAAAAGTAATTAAAGTGGCAAATACAAACATTATACTTGATTTAATAATTGATTTAATTTAGCATGCTCTTCAGAAGTTAAATCTTTGGTTAACAACATATTTTGAAGGATTTCAGACTTCATCATTGGTTTTAAATTACACATTTTAAATCCTTTTACAATTACCTGAAAATCTTCACTAACATTTTCATTATACCCTAAAAAATCTGGGATTTGTTTTTGCATTAAAAAACGGATATACCGTATTTCAATATTTGATGGATTCTCATTTATTGTTTTATCTAATATTGATTTTCCTTCTTTAAAATATTTCATCTTTTTAAATGGCCATTTTACAAATCGAGATTTCATAAATACCATTGCAGCAGTATATGCTCTCGCCTCTGGAGTGCTATCATTTTTTAATTCTTCAATAAAATTATCAGCTTGCTCTTCAGAAGTTATTTCTGGAAATTGATTTCGAACTTTTTCAACATTCAAATTCGGTTGAGACAGTAACACTGAAAATAATATGAGCGTTAAAAAATTCATTATAATAAGTTTAATTTATAAACTACAAAAGATTTTGCTAACAAACTAATTTTCATAGGATTTGACACTCTAATACGTGTATTTAATATCTCTTTTGAAGGCGTATTATTTAATTTTTTTAGCAATCTTTTATAATATACATAAGCGGTATATACTCCAAATTTAGCTTCAAGAGGCAATCTTTTAATTCCCGAAAAAGCTTCTTTAAAATCTGATTCTATATCTTCAATGATGACTGCTTTATCTTCGAAGGTTAACTCCTTTAAATTAACACCAGGAAAATACGAACGATGCAACAACTCATAATCATCCTTTAAATCTCGTAAAAAATTTACTTTTTGAAATGCAGAGCCTAATTTCATTGCTGAATTTTTTAGGCTTTCATACTTTTCTACGTCACCATTTACAAAAACTTTTAAACACATTAAACCCACTACATCCGCAGATCCATAAATATATTCATTATACTCTTCAAGAGTTTCATAAGTTTCCTTTTTCAAATCGGCACGCATACTTTTAAGGAATGACTGTATTAAATCATCTGTAATGTCATATTTTTTTACAGTATGCTGAAAACAATTTAAAATAGGATTCAAACTTATATTTTGATCAAATGATTTATAATAATTTTCTTCAAATTCTGTTAATAGCGCTTCTTTATCATACTCATGAAAAGAGTCAACAATTTCATCAGCAAAACGAACAAAAGCATAAATACTGTAAATTGCCGCTCTAATTTTTGGTGACAACATATAAACTGCCAACGAAAATGAAGTACTATATTTTTTTGTTACATTTTTACTGCAAACAAATGAGACTTCGTCAAATAATTGTTTCATAATTAGTTTTTTAGTTAGTAGCTTGGTTTTATTGATTTTTTAACACCATCTCTGAAACTATTTTTCCAGAAATAATTGCCGGAGGCACCCCAGGTCCCGGTACTGTCAACTGGCCTGTAAAAAATAGATTCTTAACTTTTTTACTTTTAATTTTTGGCCTTAAAAAAGCTGTTTGAAATAAGGTGTTTGCCAAACCATAGGCATTCCCTTTATATGAGTTGTAATCGCTTTTAAAATCATTTACACAGTAAGATTCTTTAAATAAAACTTGATCGATTAATTTTTGACCTGTAAGCTGTTCTAATCTTTTCATTATTTTCAAGAAATACGCTTCTCTTACTTCAGGAATATCGTTTAAACCAGGCGCCAAAGGAATTAAAAAAGTAGCCGCTTCTCTATAAATAGGGGCAAAACTATTATCGGTTATACTAGAAAAACTTGCATAAAAAAGCGGCTCCTTTGGCCATTTTGGCGTATCATAAATATCTTGTGCATGCACATCAAAATCAGTATCAAAAAACAACGTATGATGTGAAACATTTTTTAATTTTTTATTAAAACCTACATAAAAAAGTAAAGCAGAAGGGGCAAACGTTTTTTGGGCCCAATACTTCTCTGAATAAGCTCTATATTTTTTTTCGATTAAAGTTTCAGTATGGTGGTAATCTGCACCACTAATAACGACATCGGCTTTTAAAAATATATTGTTTGCACTAACACCTTCTACAACTCCATTTTCAACAGTAATTTTATCAACATTTTGGTTCGTTTTTAATTTTACCCCTAAGCTTGTTGCCAATTGAACAAAACCGTTAACGACCTCAAACATTCCTCCTTTTGGATGCCAAGTCCCTAAACCGAAATCGGCATAGTTCATGAAATTATAAAAACTGGGCGTATTATTAGGTTTTGCTCCAAGAAACAAAACAGGAAACTCTAAAATTTGTCTTAGTTTATGACTTTTTATTTTTTTTCGTACTGTTCTACTAATGGATGTAAAAAACTGATTGACTTTTAATAAAGTTGTGAAATTGATTAATTCTGAAATTGACGCTCCTGGTTTATAAACCAAATCTTTGATTGCAACATCGTAGTTGAATTTTGCTGAAGTTAAAAATGCTTTTAAATGTTTGGAACTCCCCTTTTCTTCGGCTTCAAAAATCGAATATATAGCATTTAAATTATCTGGAATTGTTATAGAATCATTTTTTCCAAAATACACTTGGTAAGCTGGCGCCAATTTTTCCAGTTGGTAAAAATCTGAAGGCGTTTTATTAAAGTCACTGAAAAATTTCTCAAAAACATCTGGCATCCAATACCAAGTTGGTCCCATATCAAAAGTAAAACCATCTTTTTTGAATTGTCTGGCTCTTCCGCCAACGGTAGCATTCTTTTCTAAAATTGTTACATTATTACCCGCCTTTGCTAAATAACAAGCTGTTGATAATGATGAAAATCCGGAACCTATGATAACTATATCTTTCATTTGTTTAACAAATATACATATTTATTAAACAAAAACAAGTTTGTCTAAGCGTTTTTATAGTTTATTTAACAATACATCTATCGATTCAAACACTTTTACACTATTATTATCTATTTCAATCCCAGCTTCATTAATTTTTCTTCCAAGCAACCACAGTTCATCCTGAGTTCCTTCTAAAACATTTTCAGAAACTTTTTCTATATATTCTGAAACCGATATTTTTGAAGGCTCTACAGTTAGATAACTTACAAAACAAATAGAGCTATATACTTTTTGAACATCATTTAAATTATTAAACGGTACACTTTGCCCCAAATAAACAGATTGATAACCATGCAACAACAACTCGAAGTGCAAGTACAATAAACCCAATTCATGTATTTCATTCATTGGTAAATACAATACAAATACCCTATCAAAATTAGTAGGAGAAGATAACTGTAAGCGTTCAATATTGATAAATATTTTTTGTTTAATTAAATTGGTAATAAAATGCTCATGAGCTGGCGTAACAGATTTAACCTGCCATAACAGACCTATCTCATTTAAAAAAGGTATAAATATATTTTTGAACACATCTCTTAAGGAAGATTGAGCAATTAAATTATTATAGGTAACATTGAACAAATTCTCATCAAAATTTAACATCGCTAATTTCAATGTATTCGAGGCCTGGGTATCTGCTCCATTCTTAGCTACTAATTCTCTAACTGTTGCATTTAGTTTTGACTCTGGTAATTCAGAAATTTTTGAAATTTTATAGCCATTAGAATTTAAATAAGAAACGTTCAATAACTTTAGAAGACTGTTAATATCATAATATCTAATATTTGAATCCGTCCTATTTGGTTCTAAAATATTATATCTTTTTTCCCAAATTCGAATAGTGTGCGCTTTAATCCCTGAAAAATTCTCAAGATCCTTAATCGTAAACTCTGTTTTTATATTGTTCAATTTAATTGTATTTTATTTAAACAAATATAGAAATTTTATTGTAATAAACAAAAAGTGCTTCAAAATTGAAGCACTTTTAATTAAATATGTTAAAAAATAGCAGTTATTTTTATTTTAAATCTTGTTTTTAGCATTCAACAACATAAAATCTGCAATGACCATGGCTGCCAAGGCTTCCACAATAGGGACAGCTCTAGGGACTACACAAGGATCATGACGCCCTTTACCTTGCATATCAACAATATTACCATCTTTGTCAATAGTTTGTTGCGCTTGCATTATGGTTGCTACAGGCTTAAAGGCTACACGAAAATAAATATCCATCCCATTACTTATACCTCCTTGAATACCACCAGAAAGATTTGTTTTTGTACTTCCGTCTGAATTAAAAATATCGTTGTGCTCACTACCTTTCATTTTGGCTCCACAAAATCCGCTACCATATTCAAACCCTTTCACGGCATTAATTGAGAGCATTGCTTTACCTAATTGCGCATGTAATTTATCGAAAATAGGCTCCCCCAATCCAACTGGTACATTTTGAATTACACAGGTTACCGTGCCACCAATAGTATCACCTTGCTTTTTAATTTCATTGATTCGTTGAATCATTTTTTCTGCAGAAGCATCATCCGGACAACGAACCATATTGTTTTCGGCATTGTCCATATCTACATCCTGATATGGTTTTTCCATAAAAATATCACCTACCGAAGAGGTAAAAGCATTGATTTTTATATTTGAAATTGCTTGTTTTGCTACTGCCCCACCAACAACCCAGTTGGCTGTTTCACGTGCCGAAGTTCTACCACCACCACGATAATCACGAACACCGTATTTCTTATCATAGGTATAGTCTGCGTGAGAAGGACGATATGAGTCTTTTATATGTGAATAATCATTAGAACGTTGATGCACATTTTCAATAATAAATCCAATGGAAGCACCTGTCGTTTTTCCTTCAAAAATACCAGATAAGAATCTAACCTCATCAGGTTCTTTACGTTGTGTAACAATTTTAGATTGGCCAGGCTTTCTTCTATCCAACTCTTTCTGAACAGCCTCAAAATCGAGTTCAATCCCAGCAGGACAACCATCGATTACACCTCCAATAGCTTCTCCGTGAGATTCTCCAAAAGTTGTTATTGTAAATATTTTTCCGAATGAATTAGACATAGTAATAATTTAAGCCACAAATGTAAAAAAAAGAATCTTATTGAAGGTTGATTTGTTCTTTGAAATAACTTTAAAAAAACCACAGTTTTATTGCCATAATTACAATCATCACAATTAAAAACTTCCGAATCAAACCATCTCCTTTTTTTACCGACCATCTGCTCGCCATCCATCCTCCTATGGAAGTCCCAACAGCCAAGGTTAAACCAACTTTCCAATCAATTTTATCGTTATAAGCAAAAATAGCCACCGCAGAAACGGTGTAAATTAACGCAACCGTTACTTTGATTGCATTGCTTTTTACCAATGATAAATTGTTAACTGATGACAAAATAAGCAACATTATAAAACCCACGCCTGCTTGAATAAAACCACCATAAATACCTACAAAAAAGAAAAGAAAGATACTAAACCACAACTGTTTTCCACTTGTTTTTTCAATAATAGATTGTTGCTTTCTTTTAGATTGAAAAACCATATAAATAACAACAATTACCATAATAACTGCCAATATTTTATTGAATGTCTCCCCTTTGATATCAACTGCTATTTGAGCGCCTATTAACGAACCAAATAAAGCTGAAATACCTACATAAATACTAAAAGGAAACGTAACAACTCCTTTGCTTTTAAAACCGGCAGTGGTAAAAACATTTTGAAACAATATGGCAATTCTATTTGTTCCATTGGCAATATTAGGTGGTAAGCCTAAAAAAATAAGAATGGGTAAAGTTAATAAGGAGCCTCCTCCAGCTAAAGTATTAATAGCGCCTGCTATAAAACCGACACCAATTAAAACTATAATTTCTACAATAGGGTTCATCTAATTAATTGAAGGTCAAAAGTAGTAGAAAAATTATTAAAAAAAACTATAAAAAAGTTTTATCAAAACAAAAAAGCGTTTTATATTTGCACTCGCTAAAGGAGAAATGGCAGAGTGGTCGAATGCGGCAGTCTTGAAAACTGTTGAGGGTCACACCTCCGGGGGTTCGAATCCCTCTTTCTCCGCTGAGAGAACACCAAATCTCAACAAAAGCCCATAAACTCAATGTTTATGGGCTTTTTAATTTTAGGACTATCCCATAATATACCATCAAAACACATATACAAAGGGGCTAATTCGGGGTCAGTTGAAAAATTTTTACAACTGACCCCGAATTTCACTACACCACCTGATTTTATTGGCCCTCCGAGAGGTCGTTTTAAAATATTTTTCGTATATTTAGATATAAAAAGCTGCTAAACCTATGGAAAATTCATTCTCACTTCTCTTTTATATTAAAAGAGTTAAAGTCGACGCTAACGGAAAAGCCAATATTTATTTCAGAATTACCGTTAATGGTAGGCGCTCAGAGCTTAGTATCAAAAGAAAAATTGATATCAATAAATGGAGTTCTGAAGGCGGAAGAGCAAAAGGACATTCCGAAGAATCTCAAAAAATAAATCAGTTTATTGATCTTATAACTAACAAAATTTACAAAATCCAGCAAAATTTCATTGAAAAGAACATACCCTATTCAGCTCTTAAAATACGTGATTTCTATTTAGGAAAAAATGAAAAGCACAAAATGCTCCTGCAGATTTTCCAAGATCATAATGACCAGGTAAACAAGCTTATTGGAAAAGACTTTGCTCCAGGAACAGCTGAACGCTATCGAACAGCTAAAATGCATGTGGAGAGTTATATCATCAAAGAATATAAAAGGGACGACATTCCAGTAAAAGACGTAGACCATAAATTTATTA
Organism: Bacteroidota bacterium; assembly: GCA_015767395.1. The sequence goes on from JADWMI010000009.1 coordinate 19,353, forward strand.
CGGGATTTGAATACTATTTAAAAACGGTGCGGAATTGCAGTCATAATACAGCAATTAAATACATCACTAATTTCAAGAAAATAATCAGGATTGCATATGCCAATGATTGGATTACAAAAGATCCATTCTTCAATTGGAAAGCGCGACTAAAAGTTGTTGATAGAGAATTTCTTTCTACTGAAGAAATTCAAAAAATGGTTGAAAAAGAACTGCATACTCCCCGACTCGATCAGGTTAAAGATATATTCATATTCTGTTGCTTTACTGGATTAGCGTATGCAGATGTAAAAAAGCTTTCTGATAATGATATCGTAATTGGTATTGATGGAGATCAATGGATAAAAATTAAGCGGACTAAAACAAACACTAGAAGTAGTATCCCAATGCTACCAACCGCAGCTGCAATTATAGAAAAATATGCTGATCACAAAGAAGCCACTCATAGCGATAAATTATTACCTGTCTTAAGCAATCAAAAAATGAATGCCTACTTAAAGGAAATAGCAGACCTATGTGGAATATCAAAAAACCTGACATTTCACCTGGCAAGGCATACTTTTGCAACCACTGTAACACTTACAAACGGGGTACCTATAGAATCTGTAAGTAAAATGCTAGGCCATAAATCATTAAAAACCACACAGCATTACGCAAAGATTTTAGACAGAAAAGTGAGTGACGATATGAATGCTTTAAAAAATATTTTATATCAAACTCCTGATATAAAGAAAAAGTCAAATAATTAACAAAATACTAAATAGTATTATTTATGCGGTTTAGCTACATAATTATTGGTTTTTCACTAGCTTTATCAAGCTAAAAAGATTTAAAACCCCACAATGAAAAAAATTGTTCTTTTATTAGACGAATTCAATGCATCTATATGTGAAATTGAAAAAGCCAACCTCGATAAATTATTAGCACTCGATAAAAAAATTAAAATAACAAAGGATTGCCTTCAGCAATTCAGAATTGCAATAAGAAAAGATGGTTTTTCATCACAAAAAGATGAAATACAATTTTTCAAGCATCAGAAACCCTATATTCAAGGAAGGCTAAAGTATTACACGAACTTGAATACTTATTTATTAAAAAAGCCTTTTGCAAGTTTAGCTCTGCAATCTAAATTTATAAACACACAATTAAATAAATTAGATACAGACAACTGTCTACTGCTTAAATTTGTTAAATACTCTAGGCTTAATGAAAACTACAATGACAAAATTCTATTCCTAAGAAGTAATAATCAGTTTGATCTATTTACAGATACAACACGCCACTCTGATGATCCAGAGTTTTCAACTAATTATGATTATTTAGCTACTGAAGTAACCGCAATTGATTTACTTAAAACCTATTATTCTAAGGAGTTAAAATTATTAAAAAAATTAGATCCCAATACGATTGTTGAGCAAGTGAAACCTGCAATTCTTGATAACTTTTCATGGACAGGAACTAAAACCGAATTGGTAGAATTAATTTATGCGCTAAACACCACTGGTTGTATTAATAATGGACAAACAGAAATGAAAATTATCATTGATATTTGTAAAGAGCTATTCAATATTGAATTGGGAAATATTTACAAAACCTTTAACGAAATAAAAGATCGTGAGAAAGATCCTACAAAATTTCTAAATAAGTTAACAATCAATCTATCTAAAAGAATAAATTCAGAACAATAATTTTCTTAAACAGCTCATAAACATACATTTATCATTTTAAGTTTTCGGTAGTTGAACCCGACTACCGAAAACCCATTATTAGAGCTTTTTTTTGCAATAAACACATCATTTTTAGCA
>JADWMI010000309.1 GCA_015767395.1 Bacteroidota bacterium
TTCATCAAATAATATATTTAGACGCTCACGAGCAGATAATTTACCTTTTGCGTTTTGTTTTGCGATTCTTGTTTCTCCTCCCATTTCAGCAACTGCTTCACGTTTGGATTTTAGTAAGGCTATTTTTTCTTTAACATTCATATTTCTAATTTTTTTCACTCAAAAAAATACTATTTTTTACTGAGTAAGATTCTCTATTCAAAATTAAGAATAGTAGCAGTTAGTAGACCTGATATTTATCATATAATGATTGATTAGACAAGTATTGGAATTGATTCTTTTAAATATTTTATTGCGTTTTTCTCATTTTTAGGTATTTTCAATATCAATTTACTAATTTCAGTACAGCAAATTCCAATTTTATCTATATTATATGTAATTCCACTAATAATTCACATTTTTCAATTTTAAGTTAAATAAAATCAAAAAAACAGGTAAAATAACCTCAAAAACAGTACCCTTATTTTATAAAAAAACGCCTTTTACAACGTTTTCGAAATTCAATAAAGGGACATATAGAAATACTGAAATTATGCTTAAAAAAAGATCTAAAAAAAATGAAAAAAAGTTTAATTTAACCAAATATTAACGCAAAAAACCTTGAATATGACAGGGAATTTCAATTTAAAACATAGATTTTGGCTTTCAAATCTCTTATTTCGGTAATAATTATTACAAAACTTTCCATTTATTTATTTCAGGATAATCCTATACTTCATAAAAACACTTTTAAAATAATTAAATTTCAGATATGAATCCCTCAACAAAACAAATTATTTTTGCCATTATGTTTTGTTTTTAATTATATAATTTATATAAAATTCAATGGTCTTCAATAAAGGTGTTCTTTTCAATAAAAAAATTAAATAACAATAAAACTATTGACTTTCAAGTGTTTATAACATAACTTTATACAACATAAAAAATATACTATTTATATATGGAACGAACAAGGCTATTAACCCGCCTTTGGGAATTTCAAAATAATGATGGCTATATTTCGGATACAGCTGTTATTGAACTTTCCCAAAAACTTCGGGTTTCAAAAACTGAAATTGAAGGAGTGATTTCATTTTATCATTTTTTCCATCGACAACCAACTGGAAAATACATTATTTATTTAAACAACAGTATTCTTTCAGAATTTAAAGGATTTAAAAAAGTTAAATCGGCTTTTGAGTTTGAAACAGGGTGCACTTTTGGAACCTATGGTCAAAGCAGTCTATTCTCACTATTTGAGACTTCGTGTATTGGCCTCAGCGATCAGGAATGTGCCGGGCTTATCAACTTTTATCCTGTAACCAATTTAACACCAAGCAGCGTTAAAGGCATTGTGGGCAGGTTAAAAAATGGTGTTCGACCACATTTAATAGCCGATCATGTTAAAAGCGTAATTCAATATACGCCACAGGAAGACAAAACGGTGTTTTTCAAAAAATATAAACTGGGAAATTCCTTAAGAAAATTAAAAACCAATGGTCCTGAGGCCATTTTAGAAACACTTAAAAAAGTAGGATTGGCAGGAAAAGGCGGCGCTTTTTTTCCAACTGCACAAAAATGGGAGATTAGCAGAAATGCTCCAAATCTTGAAAAAACTGTTATTTGTAATGCAGATGAAGGAGAACCGGGCACTTTTAAAGACAAATCTATCATTGAAAATTATCCGGGCTTAATGATTGAGGGGATGATTATAGCTGCATTTGTTACAGGTGCCACGAAGGGGTTTATTTATTTAAGAGCCGAGTACAAATATTTACAATCTCATATTGAAAATATACTCATAGATTTTTACCAGCAAAAATTATTGGGTGCAAATTGTTGTGGTGTCTCCAATTTTAATTTTGACATTGAAATTCAACTGGGTGCTGGCGCCTATGTATGCGGCGCTGAAACTGCTTTAATTGAGTCTTTAGAAGGTAAAAGAGGTGAGCCGAGATTGCGGGTTCAATATCCAACTGAAAATGGTTATTTAGGTAGTTCAACCATCGTAAACAATGTGGAAACTTTTGCTAAGGCGGCTAGAATTATTGAATTTGGGGCGGACTATATTTCAAAAATTGGAACCGACGAAAGTAAAGGAACAAAAATTATATGCATTTCTGGCGATGTTGCAAAACCTGGTATTTATGAGATTGAATGGGGAACAACACTAAGAGAAATATTGTTATTGAGTCAGGCTACTGCTCCTTATTATATACAAAGTAGTGGACCTTCGGGAGATTGTTTAAATGAAAGTGATTTTGACCGGAAAATATGCAAAGAAGATTTATTATGTGGTGGCTCCCTTATGGTTTTTAATAGAAATAGAAATCTACTTAAAATTCTTAAAAATTACACAAAATTCTTTTTAACAGAATCTTGTGGATCTTGTACACCTTGCAGGGCTGGAAATCAATTAATTTACACAAAAATTAAAAAGTTAGGGCAAGGGATTTGTACTTCTCAGGATTTAATAGAAATCGCTGAATGGGGTGCCATTATGAAAAAGGCAAGTCGTTGTGGTTTGGGACAATATTCAACCAATACCATTATACAGGCCATTTCAAAATTCGATAATTTCTTTAAAGAAATTGTCAGCGCTGATGCTAACAATAACAATGTAGAATTTGATATGGAAAAAGCGGTTCACGCTTATAATTTGTTGATTAAAAACACACAGAACTAGTATAAAAATCTATCTATATGAAAAACATATCTTTTAAAATAGACGGTAGAAATTGTTCCGCCAATAAAGGCGAAAACTTAATTGAAGCAGCCAAACAAAACGGAATTTTTATACCAACACTTTGTCATTTCAAACATTTAAATCCGCTTGGAAGTTGTAGAATTTGTACTGTGAATTTAGGCGGACGCGCAATTGCAGGCTGTTCTGTTTTTGTGGAAGAAGCAATGGAAATAGAAGTAAACACACCCGAACTGTTAGACACCAGAAAAGCCATTTTAGAAATGATGTTGGTAGAGGGCAATCACTTCTGCCCTTCCTGTGAAAAAAGTGGTGATTGCCAAATGCAAAATCTAGCTTATGAAACAGGTATTCGGTTTACGCGTTTTCCCCATTTATTTGTCAACAGAATTGTAGATGCAAGACCTGAGCGCATTGTTGTAAATCAAAATAGGTGTATAAAATGCAAACGTTGTTTTGAAGAAGTGGTCACTAATGATGGTTACCATGTTTTTAACTTCACTAATAAAGGAGACAAAACCATTGTATCTATTGATTATGAACAAGAAGCCAAGCTATCTGAATCACAAGCTGAGCATGCCATGCATATTTGTCCTACTGGATCTATTTTAGTGAAAGGAAAATCATTTAGCAAACCGTTTGGAAACAGAATTTATGATCATCGTCTCAAAAGCAAAACCAACCCTTTTAATAAGGTAAATAAAATAAAAACGAAAGGTCGTAAAATGCGCGTAGC
>JADWMI010000310.1:0-1207 GCA_015767395.1 Bacteroidota bacterium
TTAGCAATAAGATATGCTGTTGACAATGGTGCAAAAGTAATTAATATGAGTTTTGGAAAAAGCTGGTCTCCAAATCCAGAATGGGTTTTTGACGCTATTAAATATGCTGAAAAAAATGATGTTTTATTAGTACATGCTGCCGGAAACGATGGTAAAGATATTGACGTTAGCGAAAACTGGCCTAATGATACTACTGATAAAATAAATGAAATTGCTGATAATGTATTAACAATTGGAGCTATGAGTTCTAATTATGACGAAAACATGCCAGCTACTTTTTCGAACTACGGTCAAAAAAATGTTGATGTTTTTGCTCCTGGAGTACAAATTTACTCTACATTTCCAAAAAACGAATATCAAAAAATTAGTGGTACATCAATGGCTGCTCCAGAAGTTGCAGGTGTAGCTGCACTAGTAAGATCTTACTATCCAGAATTATCTGCGAGTCAGGTAAAACACATTATTATGAATTCAGGAACTGCTATTAATTTAGAGGTACTGGTTCCTAAAAAAGATGGTGCCAAAGCTAATTTTTCTACTTTATCAGTTTCTGGTAAAGTGTTAAACGCTTACAATGCTTTAGTCTTGGCTGATAAGATGGTGAATAAAAAATAATAAAATTTGTTCTTTTGTTAAAAAGGCATCTTCATTTTGAAGGTGCCTTTTTTGTTTTTATGAATATGTTTATATTGCGCATTGCAAACGAATACCCCTAAATGAAAAAAATTCTTACATCGATCTTATTTTTAACTTCAATATTAATATTGGCTCAAAACAACGCAACCTATTGGCAGCAACAAGTTGATTATAAAATGGACGTTGATATTGATGTGAAAAACTATCAATATAAAGGTACGCAGCTTTTAAATTACACCAACAATTCTCCAGATGAGTTGACTCAAGTATTTTATCATTTATACTTCAATGCTTTTCAACCTGAAAGTGAAATGGATATGAGACTTCAAAATATTGTAGATCCAGATCATAGAATGATAAACAATATTGGTTCAAATGGAAATCCAAAATATGAAAGTCGAATTGCAAAATTGAAGCCCGACGAAATTGGATCTTTAAATGTGACGTCTTTAAAAAAAAACGGAGAAATTTTAAATTATTCGGTTGAAGGTACCATTCTTCAAGTTAAATTAAACACTCCAATTAAATCTGGTGAAAGTGTTTCTTTTGAAATGACCTTTGAAGGACAAAT
>JADWMI010000310.1:1307-3406 GCA_015767395.1 Bacteroidota bacterium
TGGCTTGGCATTTTATAGCGAAAAACGTGCATGATTTTACTTGGGCTGCAGATCCAAATTACACACACGACATTTTGAAAACAGCCAACGGAACTGAGCTTCATTTTTTATACAAAAACACAGATACTTATAAAAAAGCGTGGAAAGAGGTACAACCCCTTACCGAAAAAGCATTGCATTATTTCAACGAAACTATTGGAACTTACCCTTGGAAACAATATGCTGTAATTCAAGGTGGTGATGGAGGTATGGAGTATGCTATGTGTACGCTTGTTTCAGGTGGAAAGAGTTTAAATGATATTGTTGGAACAGTTTTTCACGAATTAGCACATTCATGGTTTCAGCAAGCTTTAGCGACCAACGAAAGCAAATATTCTTGGATGGATGAAGGTTTTACCTCCTATGTATCGACCTTGGCTTCAAATAAAATTTTAAAAGGCGGAAATGGAGAACCAAATGCTAAAGATTATAAAGGTTATTATTATGTTGTAAACAATGATTTTGAAGAAACATTAACAACTCATGCCGATAGGTTTAATACAAATGCTGCTTATGGTATTGGAAGCTACACCAAAGGAACCATCTTTTTATCTCAATTAAATTATATTATTGGAGATGAAAATACCAAAGCAACGATCAAAAAATATTTTACTGATTTTAAATTTAAACACCCAACACCAAACGATTTTATTAGAACCGCGGAAAAAATATCTGGTTTACAATTGAATTGGTATTTAAATGAATGGATTGAAACCACTCATACTATAGACTATGCAATTGCTAAAATTAAAGGCAAGGACATTACTTTAGTTAGAGTTGGTCAAATTCCTATGCCAATTGATGTTTTGGTAACTTATACTGATGGAAGCTCAGAAAATTTTAATATCCCTTTAAGAATGATGCGTGGCGTAAAACCAACAACTTCAACCGTATTAGAAAGTTGGGCTTGGACCAATCCTACTTACACTTTTTCAGCAAATAAAGAAATCTCTAAAATTCTAATTGATCCATCTGATTTAATGGCTGATATTGATAAAACAAACAATGCTTTTTCAAAATAATGGTATTGTTGAATAGCTATTAATTATTAAAATATTACTGAAGCACCCACTTAACTCTACCAACTATTCCTGTTTCTAATTGCACTTTAATTCCATGAGGGTGATTTGGAGATTTTGTTAAAAAACGTCCAACAATTCCTTCTGTTAGTTCTCCTGAGCGTTGATGATTCTTTTGAACTACCTCAACTGTATCTCCAATTTGGATGTTCTTTCGATATTTACCGTCTAATTTTTCTTCCATCTTTAAATAAATGAGATTTTTTGGTTCTAATTATCAAGTAATTTAAGGTTTCTTAGTATTGTAAACCATTGCAATTGTTTGAGAATTCGAACTTTCCTTAATCAAGATTAGCGCATCTCCATTAGAAACATTCCCCGTTTTTAAAACCTTAAAGTAAATACCGCTCATAGTAGAATTCCAAAATTGTTTTAAAATAGCTTGCGTTCCAAATACCAATCCCAGTTTAAAACAAGGCTGTCTCGGCTTAGAAACTTCTAAAATAACTTCTCCTAATTGATAAGTACTCCCAACCTTTAAAATCGTTTCTTCTAAATTTGAAATGGTTAAATTCTCTCCAAACATGCCATATTTCCAATCCAAATCTGGATACAACTGTTTCCAGTATTTATAATGATTTTCGGAATATCCGTAAACGGCTTGATCCATACCCCCGTGGTAACGTCTGTCAATTACTGCATCGTTTTCAACATCTTCTTTCCCTAAAAAAATTGATTTTTCTACAGGATATTTAAAAATTCCAGTCTCAACTATTTTTCCTTTGTAATTGATTGTTTTTTTCTCTCCAATATTTACAGATTTTACAATCATTTTTCGCCAAATTTTAACAATTCGTCAGCTATTTTTCTATTATCAGCCAATTGTGGTATTTTATTCTGACCTCCAAACTTTCCAATAGACTTCATATATTCATGAAACCCTCCTTTTTTTACTTTTCTAATTTCCAAAGGTTTTAAAATATTTCCTTGAATTAAATCCAAATAATAGGTATTCTGTTTTTGCATTGAATCATCTATTCT
>JADWMI010000311.1 GCA_015767395.1 Bacteroidota bacterium
GATTGGAACTTGTTATTTGAGGAAGAAATATTTTTATCGAAAGTTGTATAATCGCCTATTAAAAAGAAAAACAACGTGTCTATCTGCTTTTCTTTTTTTGTTTTTAAGATTTCAGAAAACGTATTATAAGAATCGTGTTTAAAATTTAATACCGTTAACGATCTATGCCAAAAATTAACAAGATTAAATTGAACAATATCTTTAAAAAAACCACCAATCGTTCTAACAATTCCCTTGTTTTTATAAGCAAAAGCGATATCAACATCAATAGTCGATATCATTTCAAATTGCCTATTTTTAAATTTGTACTTTGGAAATTTTTCTTTAAAAACTTCTAAAAATTTAAAAGCCCAAATATCAATAACAGGTTGTTCCAGAAAACCATTTTTAAAAGCGATACTTTCATCTGCAGGAAATCTTTCGTGAATATCCTGAACATGGGGCAAATATTCTTCGTAACGAGTAATTAGGTAAAAACTTGCTGCAAAAATATCAAATGGTATACTACTCGCCTCACCTGCAGGAAAAAAACAGGGGGTGTCATCCCAATTTAAGATAGAAATATCAATATCGTTAATCCCTTGTTCAAATAACAAATCATGGCTTCTTATAAAAAACTCTGACCCTAATGGTGATTTTGAATAGGATAATTTCGGTCCATTATGAGCCACAAATTCATTCACTTTTGTAGTAAAAGAAACTGGAATTTGTAAAATTCGGACAAAAAATTGTTTGAAAATATAATTGACTCTAGGGGTAATTTTATGTGAGTAAACTAGTAGCATTGATATTTGTTTGTTCTTGGTTATTTGCTTATATCTTTCAGTAAAAATTCAAATTTATATTAAATTTTCATCAGCAAAGCTAAAATACGCATTTTCAGTAATAATTATATGATCTAATACTTTTATATCAAGGGTTTCTCCTGCTAATTTTATTTTATTGGTAATTGATTTATCTGAAGTACTAGGTTGCAATTTTCCCGATGGATGGTTGTGACATAAAATAATGGCCGTAGCAAATAAATCTAATGCCTTTTTAAATACCAACCTTACATCAACTAGCGTTCCTGTCAATCCTCCTTTACTTGACTGCTCTTTCAACAATACCTTATTAGAATTATTAAGATATAGAATCCAAAATTCCTCATGTTGTAACTCACCAATTAAGGGTTGCATTATTTCAAAAACGTTTTTACTGCTTGTTATTTTCGGCACTTCTAACGCCACTTCTAATCTTCTTCTTCTACCCAATTCTAATGCCGTAATAATTGAAATAGCCTTGGCTTCACCAATTCCTTTAAATTTTTGCAAATCAGAAACGGTTAATTTCCCAAGCTTATTCAAATTATTTTCAATTGAGTTCAATATTCTTTTTGATAAATCAACCGCACTTTCATTTCTACTACCAGAACCAATTAAAATAGCAATCAATTCAGCATCCGAAAGCACCGTTTTTCCTTTTAATAATAACTTTTCTCTTGGTCTATCATCTTCAGCCCATAACTTGATGGGAAATGATTTATTTTCATAATCCATAAACTATTTTTTTTTCAAAGATAAGAGTAATATCTTTGCCTAAATATTTCTACACATGAAAATTATAATTGCAGGTGCAGGAGATGTAGGTTTGCATTTAGCAAAACTACTTTCTTTTGAATCTCAAGATATCTTTTTAATTGATACTGATGCTGAAAGACTTGAATACGCAAGTAATCATATTGATGTTATTACAAAAAAAGGTGATGCTACTTCTATTAAACTTTTAAAAGAAATTAACATTGATAAAGCCGATATTTTTTTGGCTGTTACCGAATCTCAAAACACCAACATTACCATTGCTATTTTAGCAAAAAAATTAGGTGCAAAAAAAACCATTGCTAGAATTTCTAATCATGAATTTACCCAAAGTTCTGAAATTGATTTTGCAGAAATAGGTATTGACAGTATGATCTCTCCAGGTGAATTAGCTGCTGATGAAATTAAAATGCTATTAAATCAATCTGCCTTTAACGATACTATTCAGTTTGAAAACGGAACCTTAAATATTTTAGGAAGTTCCTTAGAATACAACTCGCCTTTAATAAATTTAACCGTGCAGGAGGCTCGTGAAAAATTTTCTCACATCGATTTTATTACCATTGCTATAAAGCCGGAAAACAGTAGCGAAACTATAATTCCTCGAGGAAACACAAAATACAGAGCCAACGATCAAATTTATTTTTCTACACCTAAAGATAGCATCAAAAAACTTTACAAACTTATGGGTAAAACCCAATTTGGGATAAAAGATGTAATGATTTTGGGTGGCGGGAAAATTGGGGTGAAAACAGCGAGAAGTTTGTGTGATAATAATTTTCATATCAAGTTATTAGAAATTAATAAGGCACGCGCCAAAGAGATTGCCGAAAAAATACCCAATGCGCTCGTTATTAAAGGAGATGGCAGAAATGTTGAACTCTTGGAAGAAGAAAACATTTCTCAAATGGATGCTTTTGTTGCTGTAACAGGTAATTCTGAAACAAACATCATGTCGTGTTTGGTTGCAAAATCTAAAGGTGTTAAAAAAACAATTGCCCTGGTTGAAAATATGGATTATATCAATATTTCTCAAACCATTGGCATTGATACTTTAATTAATAAAAAGCTATTAGCGGCAAGTGCTATTTTTAAATACGTACGAAAAGGAGATGTACTAAAACTTGCAAACCTTCACAATGTTGATGCTGAAGTATTAGAATTTAGGGTAAAGGAAAATTCGCATGTTACAAAAAAATTGGTCAAAGATATTAATATAACAAAAAAAGCTGTTTTTGGTGGTGTAATTAGAAATGGTATTGCACATATGACATTTGGAGATTTTCAAATTTTAGCTGGTGATAAGGCTGTCGTATTTTGTTTGCCAGAAGCCATTCATAAAGTTGAAAAACTTTTTAATTAGCAATTGCCCAAAAACTGCACTTAAACATGAAAAATATAAACATAAAAATTATCATTAGCTTTTTAGGATTGACATCTATGCTAAATGGATTATTTATGTTACTTGCTGTTCCAATAAGCATTTATTATGGAGAATCTGAAAAACTGGGCATATTAAAAGCTGGAATTACAACTGTTATTATCGGTTTTTTATTGTGGTTTTTTAATAGGAATGCTAAAAAAAATCTAGGAAAGAAAGAAGGTTATTTAATAGTTACCCTCGGTTGGTTAATGCTTACCTTAACAGGTACTTTACCTTATGTTTATACTGAAACTATTCCCATTTATACAAACGCTTTTTTTGAAACCATTTCAGGTTATTCAACAACAGGTTCATCAATTCTTACCGACATTGAATCTATGCCTAAAGGAATTTTGTTTTGGAGAAGTGCAACTCACTGGATTGGTGGAATGGGTATTATTGTACT
>JADWMI010000312.1:0-2267 GCA_015767395.1 Bacteroidota bacterium
AATAGATGGGGTAATGTAGTTTATGATTACAAACACAATGGTAATCCATTATCAGAGCCAATATGGTGGGATGGTTATTCAACCGGACGAATGACACTTAATAGTGATAAACAAGTTCCTGTAGGTACTTATTTCTATTCACTATATTATAATAAAGATGACGCCAAACCAAGGTCGGGCTATGTATACTTAAATAGATAATGTAATGAAAAGTTTGATAACACTTAAATACATGGTTATGAAAAAAATAATAATATTAAGTATACTTGCTTTTTTGTCGATACATTCATTTTATGGTCAACAAGATCCACAGTACACACAATACATGTACAATATGAATGTTGTAAACCCTGCTTATGCAGGTTCACATGAATCATTAAATATAGGAACGCTATATCGTACCCAATGGGTTGGTTTAGATGGTTCACCAGAGACATATACACTTGCAGTTGACGCTCCAATTAGAAAAAACTTAGGAGTAGGACTGTCTCTGATCGCAGATAAAATAGGACCTGTTAAGGAACAAAATTTATATGTAGATGTTTCCTATACCATTAATACATCTGAACAAGGAAAACTTGCCTTTGGTGTGAAAGCTGGTTTAACTTTTTTTGACGCACTTTTAAGTACCTTGGATTTAGGAGATAATATTCCAGATGATTTATTTGCTGAAGATATCAATGATGTCTATCCAAATTTTGGGGCAGGAGTTTATTATTATACCGATAAATATTATGTAGGTTTTTCAATGCCTAATATGCTCAATCAATTACATGTTGAGAGAACGGGAGGGGTTATAAGTTCAGCAGCTGAAAAAATGCATTGGTTTTTAACTGCAGGATATGTGTTTGATTTGAATAAAGATTTAAAATTAAAGCCCTCAGTATTTTTAAAGGGAGCACAAGGAGCGCCACTTTCAATTGATGTTTCGGCCAACATGTTATTTTATGAAAAATTTGAGGCAGGACTTTCCTGGAGGATAGATGATGCTATAAGTGCGATGGCTAATTTTAGAGTATCTCGTTCCATGAGAATAGGATATGCTTATGATTATACACTCACCAATTTAGGTGATTTTAATTCAGGATCACATGAAATTATGGTGTTGTTTAATATTAGTAACTCCCGAAGTGGGGTGTCACCTAGATTCTTCTAATGTATAAATAAAAATTAAAAACGATGAAAAAATTTACGATCATATTGTTGCTATTTTGTATTTATATCGGCAATGCGCAAGAAGAATCCCCTTTTACAATTTTTAATATAGGGGCAAATGATGAACTTTCTAATTTTGGAACTGCATTTTACGGAGATGATATGCTTTTATATTCGGCACCTGCCAAACGGAATTATATTATTAACAATACTTGGAAAGGGAACGATCAACCATTTTTAGAAATTTATGTAGGAACCATCTCGGACAATGGTGAGCTGGAAGATGTACAGAAATTTTCAAAAAAAATAAATACCAAATTTCATGAAGCGGGCGTTACTTTTTCAAAAGACAAAAAAACAGTTTATTTTACTCGAAGTAATTATTTTGAGCGTAAGTACAGGAAAGATTCTTTAGGGATAAATAGATTAAAAATATTTAAAGCCACTAAAGATGCAATGGGCGAGTGGTCACAGGTTTCAAATTTACCATTTAACAATGATCATTATTCTGTAGGACATCCAACTTTGAGTGAAGATGAAAAAACATTGTATTTTGTGTCGGATATGCCAGGAACTATTGGAGGGACTGATATATTTAAAGTTGCTATTGATAGCGATGGCACTTATGGGACACCCAAAAATTTGGGGCAGGAAATAAACACCATGGGAAAAGAAATGTTTCCATTTATCTCTGGAAATAACAAACTGTATTTTTCTTCAAATGGAAGAAATGGTATTGGAATGTTAGATGTTTATATGAGTGAATTAAATGAGCAGGGAGAAATTATGAATACAACTCATTTAGAAGAACCTGTAAATAGTGCTAATGACGATTTTGGATTTATCATCAACGATGAAACAGGGAAAGGATATTTTACCTCAAATAGGTATGGCGGAAAGGGAGATGATGATATTTATTTCTTTATTGAAAACAGACCAGTAATATGTAACCAATCTGTTGAAGGTATTATCAAAGATTTTGAAACCAAATTATTGTTGCCAGGTACTTTGGTGAAAGTGTATAAAAGCAATGTTTTAATTGATAGTTTAACGGTTACTGTAGGAAGTGATGCTGAATTTCAATTCCCATTGGAATGTGAATCTTCTTACAA
>JADWMI010000312.1:2367-3388 GCA_015767395.1 Bacteroidota bacterium
AGCTTATAGATTTACTACCGTTGTGGGGACGACAATTTTCTCATAAGTTTTATAATTCTGGCTGCTTTTTTAAATCTTAATAATTTGTATGATCGACTTGAAAATTAATACCTGAAGTTTTAAAATTTATGTATAAATAAAATGATAATTTTGGCAGCCATAATTAATAACTTATAGATTTACTACCGTTGTGGGGACGACAATTTTCTCTTAAGTTTTTATGTTGTGGCTGCTTTTTTATTTATTGTTAAGACTAATTTTAAAATAAAAAAGCGATGTTAAAATTAACATCGCTTTATCATATAAATTAGAACAGAAATTAATTATTCAATAAATAACTTTTTAAATCTTCATAAGTTGAAATTTTAAGTGAAACTTTCTTTTTGTCAATCACATCTTTAATTTGTTGGGGATATTCAATAGTTTCTCTTAAAACTGGTTCAACAACATCTAAAAATTTTACTGGATGTGCTGTTTCTAAAAATATTCCTTGGGCTTTATTATTTTCAAGATATTTCTTTAAACCTAAATAACCTACAGCACCGTGAGGATCGGCAACGTAGTCTGATTTTTCTTTTATTTCTTTCATCGCTTCACGGGTTTCATCATCAGTAAAGGAAAAGGACGATAGATTTTCTTTGAGTAAATCATCATTGTTATTATAAATCTCCTGAATACGAATAAAATTACTTGGATCACCAACATCCATGGCGTTTGAAATAGTTTGTTTGGATGGTTTTGGTGAATAAACCCCTGTTTCTAAGTAATTTGGAACAATGTCATTCACGTTTGTTGCAGCAATAAACTGTTTTACCGGTAAGCCTAATTGCTGGGCCATAATTCCAGCACATACATTTCCGAAATTTCCACTAGGAATAGAGAATACGAGGTCTTTCTTTTTGTCTTTCAATTGTTTATAGGCAAAAAAGAAGTAAAACATTTGAGGTAGCCAACGGGCAATATTTATTGAATTTGCAGAAGTTAAATTACGTTGAGAAGTAATTTCAGCATCTAAAAAAGC
>JADWMI010000313.1 GCA_015767395.1 Bacteroidota bacterium
TTTGGTGCTTTTTGATTTTTTGCGACTTCAAATTTTGTATTGTCATATAAATCCCAATATTTTTTTGGGGCCACAAATGGTTCGTGTGGTTTTTTAAAACCAATAGCCAAAAAGAATGGTTTATCTTGTTTGGAAACTTGTTCCATCAACTGAATACCTTCAAGTCTTATTTTACCGTCAATGAATTGCTCGTCAGGTAAATCTTCACTTCTCATGGAAAGTCCTTTTGCATTTACGCCACCAGCTGGAAGATTGTAATTAATAGACCATGAAGCAAGGTCATCATCTCCCTTTTTTAATTTTTTAGAACCTTTAATTTTTTCGCCAACAGTTCTTGGGTCATGAATTTTCCCTGCTGCGGCAGTTATGTATCCGTTGTTTTTAAAATGTTCTGGTAAAAAGACTACATTTTCAAGGATTGCTCTAATAGGTTTAAACCCAATAACACCTGTTTCTTCTGGCATTAAACCAGTAGTTAATGTTGCTCTTGAGGGGCCACAAACAGCATATTGTACTTGGTGATTTAAAAATGTGACTGCTTGTTCAGAAAACGAATCAATATGTGGCGTTATGGCTTGTACATCACCATAACAACCTAAATTAGTTCTTAAATCATCAACGCAAATTAGTAAAATATTTGGTTTTTCTTGAGCCGTAATAATTAAATTACAAAGGATAAGTAGGCTAAAAAGGATTTTAATTTTTTTCATTTTGAAATATTGATGATTTAAGTTTTAATGCTATTCTAAATTATTTTTCTAAAAGATTTGATCTTTTTAATTCACGTTTATAGGTTGATTTAAAAGAATTTGGAATGGTATTTTTCTTTTCATCCCAAGTTTTTGAACGATCAAATAATATTTTATAAAAGCCATAATCGTTGTATTCAACACCTTCCTTTTTTAACTTGGTAAGTTCTTGGTCATAATAATAACGAAGTTTTTCCAATTCTTTAGGATTCATTGAATTTACAATATTTTTCATTTCAAAAGGATCATCAACTTTATTGAATACCTCTTCAGTTGCAGTCATATTGTGTCCTTCGTAGGGCCAATAAAGATATTTTAAATCTTCAGTTTGAATTGATAACACTTGGGTTGGAGCTGATCCCCATAAGTTCATTACAGGCAAAAATGTTCGAATCCCTTTTTTTGGTTTCTCTATTATCGGGGCGATATTTTTACCATCCATATTTTTTGGAATAGCAACATTTGCTGCAGCAAGAATTGTTGGTGCCACATCTATATTTCCAACTAAAGCATTACTTCGTAATTGTTTACCCATATTTTTGTGTCTAGGATCATAGTAAATAAATGGGGCCTTGGCAGCTTCTTCGTACGGTAAAACCTTTCCTGCCAATCCATGTGCACCTGCGTGATAGCCATTATCAGATGTATAAATAACAATGGTATTTTTATTTAAACCACTTTCCTTTAACGCATCTATTATCATTCCAACAGCGTAATCAACACCATAAATTAATTGATAGTATTTTCGCATACTTTCTTGAAATTTATCTTCCCCAAAGCCATATTGTTTAAACAATCGCATATATTGGCGTCCGTTTCTAGCTTGTTCTGCTAGGTGCTTTGCGTTTTCACGACCATAATTTGCAGGTTTTGGAAATTTTACACCTTTATAAATTGGGTCAAAAATTGGATCAGGCGTTTGTGGATTGTGTGGCGCTTTAAAACTTATAGACATGCAAAAAGGCTTGCCCGATTCCTTTTGTGATTTTATATAATCTGAAGCCCACGCACCATATGCTTTTGTAGCGTGTGGGTATTTGTCTGCATATTCTTTAATATATTCGTTTTCTTTTGTATTGTAATGTGTTTGTCCTGGGCCACCTCTCCATTCATCAAACTCCTTTACAGGTAACTCATCATAGGTTTCATATTTGCTGTTTTTAGAAATTTCCTTAGTAACGGGGAATCCAAATTTACCCGCAAAAGAAACTTCATAGCCTGCTTTTTTTAATAATACAGGGTATGAATATTGAAATTGCTCTTGGGTTAAGGAACCGTGTTGAAAATTACAACCAGTTTTATATTCTAGCATTCCAGTCATTATTTGCGCTCTACTAGCCATGCAAATTGCAGTGGTGTTGTAATAGTTATCCAAAACAATTCCGTTATTTGCTAACTTATCTAAGTTTGGCGTTTTTATAATGTCATTTCCATTAAAACCAGCAGATAAATACGAGTGATCGTCGGCTAAAATGAAAATTATATTTGGTCTATCTGTTTGTCCAAACATGTTTAAATAACACAATAGAACTGTTACAACAAATGTTAGTTTAGAATTCATAATTTACGTTTTAATTTTTTTGCTTCGTCGAACTGTAATTGTTTGTCATAAGCCTTGATAAACGCTGCTTCACCATAGGTTTCAAAAAATAGCTCATGATAGGGTTTATGGGTTTCAGGTATTTCTTTATTGTCATTAATCATAAAAGGTTTTGCATCTGCCCAAAACAAATCAAATTGTTTTTTTAATTCTGCTACTTTGTCAGGGTATTTGTCTTTTATATCTGTTTTCTCACCTAAATCAGTTTTTAAATTATGAAGGGTGAAAGTTGTTTCCGATTTAAAATATAGTTTAAATGTATCATCTTGGATAGACGCCTCAGTATATTTAGCTGATTCGGCATTATTTCTCCATCTAGCCCTATGCCCAATCCAATATCTTTTTCCTAAGTCGCTTTTTGAAGATTCTAATAGTGGTGTCATATCTTTTCCTCCCCAAGATTTTGTGCTATTTATTTTTTCAGGATGTCCGGATAAATTAGCAAATGTTCTATATAAATCCATGTGGCCAACAAGGTTGTCTATTTCAATTCCGTTGTTTTGAATTTTTCCTTTCCAGTAAAATACACATGGAACTCTAATACCGCCTTCGCTCGCTTTTCCTTTACCTCCCAGCAATCCTTTGGCTTTTGCTCCAGGAGCCCCATTGTCAGTAAAATAAATAACTAAGGTGTTTTCATCGAGCTTATTTTTTGAAAGGAATGTCATTAATTTTCCAACATTAGTGTCTAAGTTGGTCATGATTTTTTTATTTATTTTTCTCCAAATTTGATCATCTGCTTTTTGCATTTCTTCAGGGGCAATATGGGGAACATGTGCAACATTAGTTGGAAGGTATACAAAGAAAGGTTTATTGTCCTTATTTACTTTTTTAATCCAATCAATGGCATAATCAAAGAAAATATCCGTACAATAGCCCTGCTCCTTAATTATTTTCTCGTTATAAAGTAGGTAAGGATTGTTATAATCATTATTGGGAAAATCTGCACAGTGCGGGTAGTTTTGAGTAATACCGCCACCACCATGTTGTAATACTTCATCAAAGCCCCTTTGTTTTGGTCGATCTTTAAAATCAT
>JADWMI010000314.1 GCA_015767395.1 Bacteroidota bacterium
ATAAAGTTTTTTTCTTACTCCGCAAAACATTTTTAAAACAAAGAAAAGCCTCATTCTAAGCATCTTAATTTAATTAAAATAGACTCTTATTAATATTGATTCTAAATTTCTTTAATCATTGTTTAATTTGAGCTATTTCAACAAAAAAACTTAAATTTAATTATTGTAACAAACAAATAAAAACCGCGTCCAATACGCAATTATTAATTTAAAAAACATTTATGAAAATGAAAAAAATGTATTACCTAAGCTTTTTAGGACTACTATTTAGTGCTAGTTTATTTGCACAAAAAGTAGATTTTGAAGAATACGATTTAAGTAACGGGCTTCATGTTGTTTTACACAAAGACAACACAGCTCCGCTTGTAACAACCTCGGTTATGTACCATGTTGGTGCCAAGGATGAAAACCCAGAACGAACTGGATTTGCCCATTTTTTCGAACATTTGTTGTTTGAAGGAACTGAAAATATTGAAAGAGGCGAATGGTTTAAAATTGTTTCTGCCAATGGGGGTACTAACAATGCAAATACAAATCAGGATCGCACCTATTATTATGAAGTATTCCCTTCAAATAATTTAGCTTTAGGGTTATGGATGGAATCTGAACGATTATTACACCCAATTATTAACCAAATTGGAGTAGACACTCAAAATGAAGTTGTGAAAGAGGAAAAAAGACTAAGAGTAGATAATTCTCCTTACGGACAATGGACTGGTCAGGTATTCAAAAAATTATTTAATGACCACCCTTACCGCTGGACTACAATTGGCTCGCTAGATCATTTAGACGCTGCGAGTTTAGAAGAGTTTCAAGCATTTAATAAAAAATTCTATATTCCGAATAATGCGGTTTTAGTTGTAGCTGGTGATTTTGAAACTGAAAATGCTAAAAAATTAATCGAAGATTATTTTGGTGATATTCCTAGAGGAGAAGAAATTGTACGTGAAACTTTTTCAGAAGCTCCAATAACTTCTGAAATTAAAGCCACTTTTGAAGACCCAAACATTCAAATACCAGCAGTATTTACAGTTTATAGAACTCCTTCCATGACTACAAGAGATGCAAGAGTTTTAGATATGATATCAACAATTTTAAGTGATGGAAAAAGCTCTAGATTGTACAAGAAATTAGTTGATGACGAGAAAAAAGCTATGCAAGTAGCTGCCTTTAATTACTCCTTAGAAGATTACGGTGCGTATATTGTTTTAGCGCTTCCTTTAGGTGAAAACACTTTAGAAGACTTGGTAAATGAAATGGATGAAGAAGTGGTAAAAATGCAAACCGAATTAATCTCTGAAAAAGAATTTCAAAAATTAAAAAACAAATTCGAAAATCAATTTGTGAACTCAAATGCAAGTGTTGAAGGTATTGCAAATTCATTGGCAAGATACTATATGTTATATGACGATATTAATTTAATTAATACTGAAATTAACATTTACAACTCTATTACAAGAGAAGAAATTAGAGAAATTGCTAAAAAATATCTAAATACTAACCAACGTTTAGTACTAGATTATTTACCTAAAAAAGATTCAGAATAAAACCAAAACACTTATGAAAACAAAATTTTTATATATCATAGCGCTTTTATTTTTAAGCGTATCAGTTACCGCACAGGTAGATAGATCAGTGCAACCTAAACCAGGACCAGCACCTAAAATAAATTTAGGGAAACCACAAACTTTTGAATTAAAAAACGGATTAAAAGTTTTAGTTGTTGAAAACCATAAATTACCAAGAGTCTCTGCAACATTAACCATTGACAATGGGCCAGTTTTTGAAGGTGAAAAATCGGGTGTTTCAAGTTTAACAGGAAGTTTATTAGGATCAGGAACAGCAACGGTAAGCAAAGATGATTTTAACGAAGAAGTTGATTATTTAGGAGCAAATATTTATTTTGGAAGTCAAAGTGCAGGAGCTAGTTCCTTATCAAAATATTTTTCAAGAATTTTGGAATTAATGGCAGATGCTGCACAAAACCCAATTTTTATTCAGGAAGAATTTGACAAAGAAGTGAACATTTTACAAGATGGTATTAAATTAGGTGAAAAGAGCGTGGCAAATATTGCCGGTAGAATTCAAAGTTTATTGGCTTATGGTAAAGACCATCCATATGGAGAATATGTTTCAAAAGAAACTGTTGAGAATATTGCTTTAACTGATGTTCAAAACTTTTACAACAGCTACTTTAAACCAAACAATGCGTATTTAATAATTGTAGGTGATGTTAATTTTAAAGAAATTAAAAAATTAGTGAAGAAAAATTTCAGTAAATGGGAAAAAGGAGAACTTCCTTCATATACAATTCCTGAGGTAACAAATGTTGCTGCTACTGAAATTGATTTTGTTGATATGCCAAACGCAGTACAATCGGATGTGACCGTTTTAAGTACGGTTAACTTTAAAATGAGTGACGATGATTATCACGCCGTTCTACTTGCAAATCAAATTTTTGGAGGTGACTTCAACAGTCATTTGAACATGAATTTAAGAGAAGCTCACGGATATACTTACGGAGCAAGATCTGGTATTAGACCAAATAAATCAACTGCTGCAAAGTTCACAGCTGGAGCACAAGTTAGAAATATGGTTACCGATAGTACAGTTACACAAACCATGAAAGAATTGGCTATAATTAGAGCTGATAAAGTAACTGAAGAAGAACTTAAAATTGTTAAGGCATCTTATGTTGGAAGTTTTGTTAGAAATATTGAAAAACCTGAAACTGTTGCTCGTTATGCATTAAACATTGAAACCAATAATTTACCAGAAGATTTTTATGAGACCTATTTAGATAAATTCAACTCAGTTACTGTTGAAGATATTCAGCGAGTTGCTCAAAAATATTTTAACAAAGACAATGCTCGTATTGTTGTTGTAGGAAAAGCGGTGGACGTAATTCCAAATCTTGAAAAACTCCCCTATTCTATTAACTATTATGACAAGGAAGGAAATAAAACTGAAAAACCTGAATTAACAAAACCAATTCCAGCAGGTGTTACTAAACAAACGGTAATTGATGCTTATTTTAATGCCATTGGTGGTGTAGAAAAAATTCAATCATTAACTAGTACATTGGTCACTTATGAAGCAGAAGCAATGGGAAGTGTTGTTTTATCTACTGAGAGAAGAACAGCTGAAAAGTATGCAAATGAAATGAGTATGGGCGGCAATGTAGTCGCCAAAATTATAATGACCAAAGATGCTGTTACCATGAACAAACAACCATTACCTCCAGCAATGGCTAGCGAAATGAATTATACATTGGGAACTTTTCCAGAAATAGGTTTATTAGCTAATGAAAGCTCTAAACTATCCGGTATTGAAAATATTGAAGGTAAAGATATGTACGTAATTTCTACCAA
>JADWMI010000315.1 GCA_015767395.1 Bacteroidota bacterium
AATCACGATGTTCACAAACATAGATTCCCTGCCAAACACCTAAATTCAAGCATCCTTTTGTGACTGGTATCGTAATTGAATTCCCTAACAATGCTGTTTTAATATGTGCAGGCATATCATCGGGACCTTCATAGGTATGTATGTAATATGGCATATTTTCAGGAGCCATTTTGTTGAAATGACTTTCAAAATCGGTTCGAACAGTCGGATCTGCATTCTCATTTATTGTTAAACTTGCGGATGTATGCTTCATAAAAACCTGCAATTGCCCAATTTGAATTATTTTCAATTCAGGGAATTGACCAATAATTTCTTCCGTCATTAAATGAAAGCCTCTTTTTAATGGACCTATTTGAATTTCTTTTTGGTAAAATTTCATAAGCTAGCTAATTACAACATTCACGATTTCGTCAGCAATGGCTAAACAGGCTGTCGCAGCTGGTGAAGGTGCATTAATTACATGAATATTTCTGTTGTGCTTTACAATTTTAAAATCATCAACCATTTTACCATCATAATCTATGGCTTGCGCTCTAACACCCGACCTAGCTGTTCGTACATCATTCACAGTAATAGAAGGCATCATTTTTTGAAGTTCTTTCACAAATAACCGTTTAGAAAAGGCTCTTTTGTATTCATCAATTCCTTTACGCCAATGCTTTCCAAATAATTTCCATGTTCCTTTAAAAGCCAAAGCTTCAAAAGTATCTCTAAAACTAAAACTAGTTCTATTATATCCTTCACGTTTAAAGGTGAAAACTGCATTTGGACCACACTCTATACTGCCATCAACCATTCTTGTAAAATGCACACCCAAAAATGGAAATTTAGGATCAGGAACCGGATACACTAAATTTCTAATTTTATGTTCAGCATTTGGTTTTAATTCAAAATAATCTCCTCTAAATCCAACAATTTTAACATCTAATTTTAAATTATCTTTTTTTGCCTTTCTATCAGAATTTAAACCAGCACAAAAAATAACTTGACTTGCTGAAAAATTACCCAATGATGTTTTTAATGTTGTTCTTTGAATTGAAGAACTAATTTTATTTACTTTACAAGCTGTTATAACTTTACTTTCAGTATTTAGCTTTTCAATATTATTTGCAAAGGCTTTACAAACACCTACATAATCTATAATTCCTGCTGTTGGCACCCAAATGGCTTTAACGCCAATAATAAACGGTTCTTTCTTTTTAATTTCTTCCGAATTTAAAAAACAAATTCCCTCCGTTTTATTTTGAATACCCCTTTCAAAAATAGAATCCAAAATTGGTAATTCGTCTTGCTTTGTGGCAACAATTATTTTTCCGCAAACATCATATTTAATGTTATTCTCCTTTGCAAAATCAATAAGTTGCAAACCTCCAGATTTAGAATTATTTGCCTTGCTTGAACCTGGCTTATAATAAATTCCAGAATGAATTACACCTGAATTTCGCCCAGTTTGGTGAGTGCCAATTCCAGGTTCTTTCTCTAAAACCACAATTGTTTTCTCAGGAAATTTTAACTGTAATTTATACGCTGTTGCCAAACCTACAATGCCCGCTCCAACAACAATAAAATCAAAACTATTTGACATATTTATTTTTTAACAAAGAATAAAAGTACAAAAGGAAATCTAAAAATTTTCATCCTCAATATTCGCTAATTTCCATTTTAATCTATGAAATTAATTATTAGCAGATGTACCTTGAACATTATACTTTTTTGCCAACGAAATTGCAGTTGGTAAATATGCCTGTAGATTTGCAATACGGGTTTCATTTGAAGGATGCGTACTTAAAAATTCAGGAGGTGCATTTCCCTTTGATGCCTCACTCATGCGAACCCAAACCTGAATCGCCTCTTCTGGCTTATACCCAGCCATTATCATAAATACCATTCCTAATTTGTCTGCTTCTGTTTCATGAGTTCTACTATATGCTAACATTCCAACCTGAGAACCAACACCATATATTGTACCCCATAACATTTGAGTATCAGCATCTTGCCCGGATGTTCCTAAAGCAACCGCAATACCACCTAATTGCTGCCCATAAGAAGTTGTCATACGTTCTTGTCCGTGTTTTGCAAATGCGTGCGCAACCTCGTGGCCCATTACCGCAGCAATACCATCCGTATTTTTGCAAACTGGTAATATTCCAGTATAAAAAACGACCTTCCCTCCAGGTAAACACCAAGCATTTACATTTTGATCTTCAATCAAATTAAACTCCCAACGATAAGCATTTGCCTCACTCACCATACCATTTGCACGCATAAATTTATCTACAGCTTTTGATATATTGATACCAACAGATTTAATTTCATTATTCATTTTCACATTTTTTGAAATCTTATTGTCTTTCAGAAAACCTTCATATTGCGCAAAACTCGCTGGTAAAATTTCACTATCACTTACAATATTTACACGACTACGACCTGTAATTGGAACTGTACTACAGCTCAATACCATTAAAACAACAAAGACTAGAGATATTGCTTTTTTCATTTCTTATATTTTTACTTTTTCTTAAAATTACAAATTCTATCTTTACAAAAAAAATCAAATTAATATTGAAATTTGAACTGGAGGCAAAGCTCCTTCAAGGTTAAAATTTTTTGTTTTGTTATTATAAACTCCAAAAATCAAGAAGTTCCTGTAAGTTGTGCCATAGCTATTCGTCGAAACTTAACACATGATTGATTTGTAATTACCAACAACTTATGCAAATTCATATTTTAAAGTCAATTATATTATTAACTGAAGTCTTGAATTTATTAAACAAAACGATTGGCATGAAAAAAGTATTAATAGGATTCTTATTTTTAACCTTGATTTCGAACTACAGCTATTCACAGGCTACAAAAACCAAAAACATGAGTGAAAAAGTTATAAAAACAGACGCAGAATGGAAACAATTATTAACTCCAGAACAATATAGAATTTTAAGAGAAAAAGGAACTGATAGGCCTGGAGATGGTGGCTATACTTCTCATTTTGAAAAAGGAACTTATCATTGTTCGGCCTGTGATTTACAACTTTTTGAATCAAATAGTAAATTTGAATCTCATTGTGGTTGGCCTTCTTTTGATGATTCTATTGATGGAACTGTTGAATTTATTGTAGATAAAAGTCATGGAATGATAAGAACTGAAATTGTTTGTGCGTCGTGTGGTGGACATTTAGGACATATTTTTAATGATGGCCCAAAAGAAACTACAGGAGAGCGATATTGTGTAAATACGACTTCCATAAAATTTGTAAAAGGAGAAAAGTAAATTAGAGGAAATATTAAAATGCATGAACAGTACAAGTGCTAAAAAGGCTGTTTAAATAATATTAAACAGCCTTTTTAAATAACATTTTTCTTTATTTTCTTTC
>JADWMI010000086.1:0-3452 GCA_015767395.1 Bacteroidota bacterium
ACATCTCTTCTTCGTTGGTTGTATATTTTTCGTTGCTCATCTCTTGAAACGCCACTAACTGTTTTTATTGCTGGTTTGTCAGAATCAGGAACTTCTTCGGGGTGTTGTTTTTCATGATATTCAATTACCAGGTTTAAATTTTCGTAATATCCATCTACAGGAAGTTTAGTTCTACTTTTTTTATCTCTATGAAAATCTCCTAAAAGAAAAGGGAACCTATGTTGGCGAGAGGCAGTATCATTCAATAACGCATCGCACAGGTTTAAAATATAGTTTTCATCACTATTTAATCTTTTATTTATTCCAAGCTGTCTTTTTGAAATTGGTTTTGTTTCCTCTTTAGAGGTGTATTGTTTACCTTCTCTTACCAAATACCAATAGGTGCTTTTTCCGTTTCGTTCTGCATGTACAAATGGTATCTTATCCAAAGTATTTTCTTTATCTAACGCTTTTAGAACCTTTCTAAATGGCAAGCCTTTTTTTTCGTCTTTAGTAAAAACACCTGCATTAATTAATGCTGGCATTATTTCTTTTGCAGCAATACAATCTTCCTTATGTGTATTAAAATATGCTGCTATTACTTCATTAATTTGTGCTATGATATCGGTACTCATATTAGTCTTGTTTTACCTATTAATAATTCATGCATAATACCTTATTTAATACGTTTGTATTTTGCCTTTTTGTTTACTAAAGAATGAGTTGCTAGCCCTATTAGATAGTAAATTTGAAATTGAATCTTGTTTTTTAAAGTATGGAGCAAATATACTTCAATTGATTTTATGATTCGCTCTAATTCATTTTAGTTGGTCCGTTTGTTAAATTATTTTTTTTAACCCTTTAAAAGTTCATTTTTTGCTGACACTAAACATTCCAGTGAATATTTGGGTTCAGAATAGGGTTGGTTCATCCTAAAAGTATTAACGGTACGTAAAAATAAGCAAATTGAAGGCATAAATAAACGGGTTGTAGTAAACAATCCGTTTATTCATCAGTGTTAAGTTTTGTAGTGTAATTCAGAATTGAACTGCAGACCTCCGGGTTATAATTTGTTAATCTTTATTTTCTGAAAACTTAATTAATTGATAATTAGAGTACTTTATTTTTTAAAATTTAGAAACGATGTTCGTATAAAAAACATGTAATCATCTTAATCATTTTTTAAGTTTAAAACTTTATTTTCTTCATCTGTTAATAATCTGGAATGAATTATAAATCTCAGACCTAGTGGTATTTCTAATGAAAAACTTGAGCCCCGACCTTGTGTAATGTCAATTGTTAAATGCGTATGTTTCCAATATTCAAATTGATCTATATTCATATAAAAATTCACATTATTTAATGTGCCAAGTAAAACATCGCTTTCATCTAAATACATTTCCTCTTTAGGTAATATCATTGGAGATGAACCATCACAACATCCACCACTTTGGTGAAAAATTAATTCCCCATGTATTGCTTTTAATTGCTCCAGTACCGCATTTGCCTTTGGTGTTATCGCTATTCGTTTATAGGACATTTTTATTAAGTTTATTAAAAGAAATCTTTTATTTAGCTAGTTTAAAGATTTATTTAATTTCCTAGAAAAAGCCTAATTTATTCTTGTCATAAGAAATTAACATATTCTTGTTTTGACGATAACTGTTCAACATCATTAGGTGATTCTCTCTACCAAACCCAGATTTTTTATAACCTCCAAATGGTGCATGAGCAGGATAGGTATGATAGCAGTTCACCCAAACTCTACCAGCTTTTATAGCTCTTGGAATTTGATATAATTGGTGTGCATCTCTCGTCCAAACGCCAGCTCCTAATCCATAAAGTGTGTCATTTGCTATTGCTATAGCTTCAGTTTCATCTTTAAATTTAGTAACAGCTACAACAGGACCAAATATTTCTTCTTGAAAAACTCTCATTTTGTTATGGCCTTCTAATATAGTTGGTTGTATGTAAAATCCATTTGCTAAATTTCCTTCTAATTGACAAGCATTACCTCCGGCTAAAATTTTTGCACCTTCTTCGACTCCAATTTTTAAGTATGAAAGGATTTTTTCATACTGATCGTTAGAAGCCTGAGCTCCAACCATAGTATCACTATCATAAGGATTTCCTTGTATAATTGCGTTGGTTCTAGCCACTACTTTTTCCATAAATTGGTCATAAATACCTTCTTGAACCAAAATTCTGGAAGGACAAGTACATACTTCACCTTGATTAAATGCAAATAATACAGCTCCTTCAATAGCTTTATCTAAAAAGGCATCATCTTGATCCATTACACTGTTGAAAAAAACATTTGGAGATTTACCACCTAACTCCATGGATACTGGATTAAGGTTTTTAGAGGCATATTGCATTATTAATTGACCAGTTGTTGTTTCACCAGTAAAAGCAATTTTATCCACTCCAGAATGAGACGCTAAAGGTTTACCTGCCTCAGGGCCAAAACCGTGAATTACGTTTATTACACCAGGAGGAAATATATGTGCAATTTTCTCCATCAATAAAGTTGCAGATGATGGTGTTTGTTCTGCAGGTTTTAGAACAACACAGTTTCCGGCAGCCAAGGCCGGAGGCAGTTTCCATGATAGCATTAACAATGGAAAGTTCCAAGGTATAATTTGCCCTATAACACCTAATGGTTCTTTAATATTTAATGATAAAGTATTATTATCTAATTCAGAAGCAGAACCTTCTTCAGCTCTAATTACAGAAGCGAAGTATCTCCAATGATCTATTGCCAATGGTACATCAGCATTTATTGTTTCCCTAATTGGTTTTCCATTATCACAAGTTTCAACTATGGCAAATTCTTCAAGGTTTGCTTCAATAATGTCTGCAACTTTATTTAAAAGACTAGCTCTTTCTGTAACACTTGTATTACCCCAAGCATCTTTTGCTTTATTTGCGGAATCCACAGCCATGTCTACATCTTCTTTTTTTGAGCGGGGATACTTAGCAATAAGGGAATTATCAATAGGAGAAGTATTATCAAAATACGCGCCTCCAATAGGAGCAATAAAATGTCCATTTATAAAATTTCCGTATTTTTCTTTAAAATTAGGTTTGGAATGACTCATAATTAGGTGTTTTAGATTAACATGTTTTTTTAAAATTGAATACTTAGTTTAGAATTTAAATGTTTTATATATTTATATAATTCAGCTATGTGAATAGTTGAATTGTCATGAAATGATAAGGGGTTAAGGGGGGAGTTAATGTTTTATTAAAACAAGTAAACGATACTTTAAATATAAGTAAATTAATTGATTAAGAGCCTATTGATTTCTAATAAATGACTTTCAAATTGTGATATTAACGTTGAATTTATCATACGAGCCTTGAGAATCGAGCATTTGAATTAGGAAAGTCAACGCCCATGGCGATAAAAGTGATGAAGCCTCCTATAAATGCTGAAAGTAATATTTCAAAATTAAAACCAGGGTCTAATA
>JADWMI010000086.1:3552-7142 GCA_015767395.1 Bacteroidota bacterium
AAGCCTCCTATAAATGCTGAAAGTAATATTTCAAAATTAAAACCAGGGTCTAATATTATAATTTCAGTATGAATCATTGTTATTCCAATACCTATTAAAATGGATGAAATAGCTGTCCATTGATATAAACGTAAGCCATTCCATATTACTGTTTGAATTTCTCCTCTATATGCTTCTTCAACAAATCTACCAAGTCCTGTAAGGATCAGGTACATTCCAAAAATAAAGGAATATGAATAATTATTTAGCCATAAAGAAAGAAGAATAAATCCAATGAAAAACAACCAAAGCATGGCATAAAGTGGAGTAGGGTGAAGTAATTTTCCTTTCAAACCAGAAACACCACATACTCTTGATCTAAAGTGTGTGTATCTTATACCAATTGTTGGGTTTTTAACAGGGCTTCCATGGCAACAACCATTTACCAAACAACGTAAACGACCAATTGCTTGCACCCAAGGCATAATAACAGAAATTACACCAATAATCACCCAAACATTTATTCCCATCAACCATACTATAAAACTCGCAAAAAAGATTCCTACCAAACCACCATAGTATCCGTATGGTCTTTTTAACTTTTCTGATCCTTCAATAATTTGAGCCCATATGGCTGAAAATAAGATAACTGCAATTGCAAAAGCTAAAATTGCCCAAGCAAATAGTTTACCAGCTAATACTCCTGCAATTAAAATACCAATGAAAGAACCAAAGCCAACGTAAAAACCATGATTAATTATTCGGATTGAACCAAAAACCCATTCTTTCCAAGAATTTGCAATTCTATTTGAATGATACCTGAAAAAAATCCAAATTTTTAAATATTTTGAAACAATAAAAAAGATAATTAATGAGCTTAATAGGTTTAAAATTAAAGATTTACTATTTATAAGTTGAATGGATCCAATTAGAAAAGCGATTAAATAAAAAATTAATGCAAATTTGTTAAATTGTTTTTTATAAGTTTTAAGTGATACTAAAGTTAGATAAAAGGGGATATTTATGGATATGAGCTTTAATGTTTCATATATATTTGACGCTTCCAGATTAATTGATAAGTATTGCGCTCCAATTGAAGGTAGCAATAAAGCTATGTAAACAGATAAAATGGTTGCAATAATTACCATTATGACCCATTCTCGAAGTAGGTTTCTACTTTTTACTATAAATGGAACAGAAAACACAAACAGAAAACCCAAATAAAACTCTTGTAAAGTAGCAATCTTAGAATCTAGATTCCAAGAATTTTCAAACAATGGTTTGGTGCCACCAACTAAAAATATAATGATGAAATTCCCTGTTAAAATAAAAAATATAGCCAATATAAAAGAGGAGATCTTCTCTCTTAAATTTGCATTACCTAATCCTTTACTTGGAATATCTAAATATGTCGTCATTTTTTCATTTGGAAAACGTTTCTTCAAAGAAATATTTTCATAACCAAGAACGAGTGCAATAATTCCTAATGTTGTTATTGGGGTTACTAACCATAAACCACTAGCTGATCCAATCGCAATAAAAAAACCAATCATCAATAATATAAAACCAACATAAATTGGATTACTAATAAAAACATATGGACCTTGTTTTACAAATTTGGAAGGAGGGAAGGCATTCATTGGTAATCCGTCACCGAATTTCATTAATGAAATCATTCCCCAAGAAATAAGTAGTATTCCAAATATACAGATTGTTGATCCCAAACTAATTGATTTTATAGCTGGATAATTGACAACATGCTCAGTGTTTTTTGCCCAGAAAAAGAGTAGTAATGGCACTAAAACTAAGAACAATAAAGCATAAAGAATTTTACCTAAAAGTAATTTTGAATTTTTCATTTTTTAATTCTCATTTTTTTAAAAAAGATAATCATAGAAAGAATAAGAAAACTCAAACCATAAAAAAAGCTATTTAAACTAGCATTTGTTATTGAATAATCTGTAAAAGCCGCAATAATTGCAGTTTGTGAAGGGAAATATGCTGGAAGAAATCTAATGAGTTGTTGATTTTGTGCTTCGGCATAAAATAAAGGGTTTTGTAACCAACCAGCATCAATGTTAACTAGCAAAACAACTAGTAAAATGCCTTCAAGTTCTCCCTTAATAAGACTACCCACAGCCAAACCATAGCAACCATATACAAACCCAGTAAGTGTTAATCCGAAAATTAATAAGGGTATACTATTAATAGAGAAAAAGTAACTTGATAATAGGCCAATATAAGTAGCAATAAAAATAATTATAAAAAATAAACAAATAAGTTTTGATAAAAGAAGTTCAATTGGATGATATCCACAAATAATCAATCTTTTATTTGTTTCATTATTCTTTTGAATAAGATTTAAAGCCAAAAAAGCAACCAAAAATCCAGTGATAGCAACTGAAAAAAATAAAAATGAAATATCTTTTTCTACAACTTCTATAAATACCTCAGGTATTAATGATGCAAGACGAAATGGAAGCACTCTATTTGAACTGGTTAAATCTACTATAGCAAAAAATACTGCTGGAATTAAGATGAACAAAACAAGCACAATTCTACGCCTAATTAGCATCTTCAAAATCATGATAAAACTTATATAAATCCTTTTTACGTTCATGTTAAGTACCCGTTTTTTAATTTAAAGATATGGTCAAACTTATTTGTTTCGGTTTGAAAGTGAGTGACAACTAGAATGGTACACCCAGATTTTAGTAAATCATCAGATAAATCCCAAAATCGCATATAAGTATCCCAATCAAAACCGTTATAAGGCTCGTCTAGAATTAAAAGTTGTGGTTTGTGAATCAAGGCAAGTGAAAGATTGAGTTTTTGTTGTGTTCCACCGCTTAATATTTCTATTTTATCGTTACGATGCTTTTCAAAATTGAAATATTGAAGAAAATAGTCAAATTGTTTTTGTTTGTTCTTTAAACCATAGGCAGCACTAAAATATGTGAAGTTTTCATTAACGGTTAACTGATGGAAAATAAGCGGTTTTTGAGGACAATATCCAATGTCGCCATTAATAAAAACGGTTCCTTTATTGGCCTTTAATTGTCCAATAAGAATTTTAAGTAAAGTAGATTTTCCTGAACCATTCTCACCAACAATACCATACAATTTACCAAGCTCCATCTCAAAAGAAACATCTTTCAATACAATTTTACTTCCAAAGTATTTAGCAATATTTTCGGCTTTTAAAATCATTTTTCTATCGTGTTAAAATCGATAAATTCATGTATTGCCCAGCCTTCATTAATTGTCTTATTTGATTCTTTTAAAACACCACGGCTAAGCCATTTATATTCATCTGAATTTAAAAAAAACTTTGACATTTCTTTATTGAATCCAGGTAAATAAACAAGTAAATCCTTCACTACTTTTAATATTTTTTTTTCACTTTCTAAAATAATTCCCTTGTCTAATTCAAGATGAATATTCAAATGCGGCAATGTTATACAATTGTCTTCAATGGAAGCGTTTTCAATTTTTTTTCCATTATACCAAATCCATTGCTGAATTTCTTTTTCTCTTATTTCAATCCAAACCAATTGTGTTTTATTAGAAATATATCTACCCCATCTAAGCTCATTCATTGGTATTTTCCA
>JADWMI010000086.1:7242-8942 GCA_015767395.1 Bacteroidota bacterium
AATGTCACATTTCTAAATCTTGATTTATTTGATAAGCCAGACTTTGTATTATAATATAACCAACTCGTATATGGTACTGTCCATTTTTTCCATTTTAATTTTGCCGCATAGAAAATTATTGCCTGGCCCTCTTCTGTTACGCAATCGAGGAACCACTTTTCAAGATGAAAATTATTTTGAACTTTTGGTTTTGGTTGAATGTTTTCCATCTTAATTATTTATAGAGAGGATTGTTTTGAAAGCACTTCTTTAAATAGTTTTCTTGCGGGATATTCATAAACAATTGGAAACGTTACCCTTGTGAGCATTGAGAATTTTCCTTTTGGTAACAGATTACGATGTTCTTTCAATAGGTCTAAACCTTTTTTAGCACGGTACTTGAACCATTTTTTTATAGCTGGAGAATTAATTTGATGTAAATCTTTATTTTCAATTCCAAATAGTAAGCACTCTTCCTTTGTAATATTTACATATCCAGCTTTTATATCTGCTTCAAAATCCTCAAGGTCAAATTGGAATCGGGTTGCGATTCCTAAAGGTTCTAAAAGGTTATATTTTTCAGGGGCCTCATTAAAAATTTTAAGAGTCGCTTTTATGGTGCCTCTAATATCTAATAAATGGAAATGGTACATCAATTCCTTTTCTGGAAAAATAATAAGTTTTCCTCTTCGTTTTGCATCAAAAAGAAGAGCGTTTAGTATATCATTCGTTTCATGTTGAAAATCATGATTCATTTTTTTTGCGAGGTTAAAACAATGCAGCATTAAAAAATCAACTTCATCTCTCGGATTAACTGGGTTTTTAGAAAAATGAATTTTTTCAAGTAAAAATTCAACAGAATTAGCATATGCTTTTGGAATAGGAGCGTCGCCATCAACGATATCGTCAATATAACGCATTAGAGTGTAGTAAAATTCAAGAAAATCTCCACGTGTTTTGCTAAATGAGATATATTTAAAAAATCTTAGATAACGTAGAAAAACGCGGTATTTCCAACCCCTAGTTTTAAGCATATGCTTATAAACTTTTGAACGCATAAATTGAGCATTCTTTTCCGAATTTAAAACCTTCATAATTAGCTTATTAAATTAGGTTTTATTTTGGGGTAAATTTATGAAGCACTAAGTTATAGAATAATAGTGCCATTTATAAAGATAGTAATTTTTTGGAGTAATTGAAATATATTAAAGAAGTTTAATAAATGAAAAACTCAGGTAAAGAACTTGTTATTTTTGTAGCGTGAGCCAGAATTAAACTGTAGACTTCTGGGTTGTGAATTTAGAGCTTTTAAATCTAAAACCCTTTTTTAATGGCCTTCTGGGCTTTGTGTTTTTAAAAAAGAATTGGAGTTTTTAGCTTTGTTTTTATACAAATAATTGTATGCAGTTTAGTTAAAGATATGGTACCATCTTAATTTTTAAATTATTGACAACAATCATTAAACGAATTGACAACAATCATTAAACGAATTGATTGAAGTCATTTTATCTTTGTATACTTATATTCAAATTTGTAGTGAGACTGTGATAAGAATTTAAAATTGTTAAATTTTTTCTATCATTTATATTTTTTCCTCTCAAAAAAATGTAACCTTATAAATAGACACCCTATTTAATTAATTACTTTAATTTATTTCTTTATAGATTAGAATAGCATTTAGCTATGGAATATATTTTTCCGCGGTAAAGGCCTTATTTTCC
>JADWMI010000010.1 GCA_015767395.1 Bacteroidota bacterium
TCACGTTCACAAATTAAACTTGAATAAAAAACGCCATCAACCAATTTATGAATAATTACTTGCTTAATTACAATTTGAAACCTATCGGCAAATGTTTTAAACAAGTCATGCGTAAGTGGGCGAGGCGGTTTTATTTCTTTTTCCAGTGCAATAGCAATAGATTGTGCTTCAAAAGCGCCAATTACAATTGGTAATGTTCTTGAGCCATTTACTTCGCTCAAAACCAGTGCATACGCACCACTTTGTGTTTGACTATAAGATATTCCTTTAATATTTAGACGAACTAAACTCATACTTTAAATTTAATAAAAAAGGCTATCTAATCAAAGGACTTTATTCCGTAATTAGATAGCCTTTTACAGAGGCACAATTTAATAAAATTATGTGTTACTTGCCTTAAATTCTTTTAACTTTTCAATTAATTTAGGAACTACCTCAAAAGCGTCCCCTACAATGCCATATTCAGCGGCTTTAAAGAAAGGCGCTTCTGCGTCTGTATTAATGACCACTTTAACTTTTGAAGAATTTACACCAGCTAAATGTTGAATAGCTCCTGAAATTCCAATTGCGATGTACAAGTTTGATGCTACTGGTTTACCAGTTTGTCCAACGTGTTCACTGTGAGGTCTCCAGCCTAAATCAGAAACGGGTTTAGAACAAGCGGTTGCAGCTCCCAAAACTTCAGCCAGTTCTTCAACCATTCCCCAGTTTTCAGGTCCTTTTAAACCTCTACCGCCTGATACAACAATATCTGCGTCAGCAATGGTAACAGTTCCTGTGGTTTGTTCAATTTTTTCAGATGTAAGGTTGCTTTCTATTATTGATGGTGAAAATTCTTCAACACTACCATTAACTTGGTTTTCAATAATTCCAAATGAGTTTTTAGACAATCCAATAACCTTAATATCGGTGTTGATGACTGAATTATTAAATGCTTTACTTGAAAAAGCTTTTCTTTTTACCATAAATGGCGAAGTAGAACTTGGCAATGCAACCACATTACTAGTGTAACCTGCCTGTAGATTAACAGCTACCATTGGCGCAACGTACAGCCCGTTAATATTTGAATCAATAATTATTACTTGAGCATTTTCTTTCTCAGCTGCTTGTTGAATGATGTTTGCGTAAACTTTTGCATTAAAAGTTTTCAAATTTTCATTGGCAACATTTAAAATTTTTTCAGCTCCATAAGTATATAATGCTGTTGGGTCATTTGAATTTATAGCCAATACAACAACAGATGTACCCAATTGTTCGGCAACTTTTTTACCGTATGAACTTGCTTCAAAAGCAGATTTTTTAAATTTTCCTTCCGATGTTTCGGCAAAAACTAAAACTGACATATATTTTTAGATTTTAGATTTTAGATTTAAAAATTCAGATTTTTTTATTGCTGAATTGTAACTCTAAAGTATTTATATTTTTTTTAACAATTAAACGTTTAAACACCTAAACAATAATTAAATTACTTTGGCTTCATTATGCAATAAACTAACGAGTTCATCAACAGTGTCTACTATTTTACATGCTGATTTAGCTAGCGGTTTTTCAAAAGAGGAAGATGAAGTTGTTGAAACACTTTGTGTAGGCTCAACAATTGTTAATGGCTTTTTTCTAGCCATCATAATACCTCTCATATTTGGAATGCGTAAATCTTTTTCTTCAACAAGCCCTTTTTGACCTGCAACTATTAATGGTAAATTACAGGATAAGGTTTCTTTTCCGCCGTCTATTTCACGGTAAATGGTCGCTTTCTCTCCTTCAATTTCGAGGCCAATACAAGCGTTTACAAAATTAAAATCTAATAATGCAGCTAGCATTCCAGGAACCATTCCTCCATTATAATCAATAGATTCTTTTCCCGCTAAAACCAAGTTGAATTCACCATTTTTTACTATTTCAGCCAATTCTTTGGCAACAGTAAAACCATCAGTTGCTTCGGTATTTACTCTAATTGCATTGTCAGCACCAATTGCCAGCGCTTTGCGTAAAGTAGGTTCAGTAGAGACATTTCCAACATTCACAACTGTTACCGTTGCATTTTGCTTTTCCTTAAACCACATAGCCCTACTTAAGGCAAATTCATCGTACGGATTTATGACAAATTGAACGCCGTTATTGTCAAATTCTGTATCGTTTTCCTTGAAATTTATTTTTGAAGTAGTGTCGGGTACATGACTAATACAAACTAATATTTTCATTTTGTTATATATTTGATTTTAAACTGTAAAATTAATGGTAAACACATGATATATTTACGAATATACTACTTTTTTTTAAAAATACTATGCACGCATAGTATTTTTTATAAATTAATATTTTTTTGATAGTAAATGTAGAAATGCTTATTTTTGCAATTCCAAAAAAAAATACAAAATGAAGACAATACAATTTAGACAAGCAATTTGTGAAGCGATGAGTGAAGAAATGCGCCGTGATGAATCGATTTTCTTAATAGGTGAAGAGGTTGCAGAATATAATGGTGCTTACAAAGCTTCAAAAGGAATGCTAGATGAATTTGGTGCAAGACGTGTTATTGATTCTCCTATTGCCGAATTAGGTTTTGCAGGAATCTCTGTAGGATCTGCAATGAATGGTAATAGACCAATTGTTGAGTTTATGACATTTAACTTTGCTTTGGTTGGTATTGATCAAATAATAAATAATGCAGCTAAAATCAGACAAATGTCTGGAGGTCAATTAAATTGTCCAATTGTTTTTAGAGGGCCAACTGGTTCTGCAGGTCAATTAGGTGCAACGCATTCACAAGCTTTTGAAAACTGGTTTGCAAATACACCTGGTTTAAAAGTAATTGTTCCTTCAAATCCATATGATGCTAAAGGTTTATTAAAAGCCGCAATTAGAGATAACGATCCCGTTATTTTTATGGAATCTGAACAAATGTATGGTGATAAAATGGAAATACCTGAGGGAGAATATATCATTCCAATTGGTGTTGCCGATATTAAAAGAGAAGGTACAGATGTAACCATCGTTTCTTTTGGAAAAATTATTAAAGAAGCTTATAAAGCCGCTGATGTTTTGGAAAAGGAAGGAATTTCTTGTGAAATTTTGGATATGAGGACAATCAGACCAATGGATTTTGAAGCTATTTTTACTTCAGTTAAAAAAACAAATAGATTGGTTGTTTTAGAAGAATCTTGGCCTTTTGCAAGTATTTCATCTGAAATCACATTCCAAGTTCAAGAAAATGTATTTGATCATTTAGATGCTCCAATTCGTAGAATTACTACAGCAGATACTCCTGCAGCATACTCTCCTGTTTTAATGGAAGAATGGTTGCCTAATTTTAACGATGTTGTAAAAGCGGTTAAAGACGTTTTATATATAAAATAATAGCATTAAATTGCATGTGAATTCCTTTTGAGTTTAACTTGAAAGGAATTTTTTATTAATAAAAGGTTATGGTTTCAAAAACTACATTTTTAAGTGTTTTATTTCTGCTTATTTTTTCTGTTACTTATGCACAGGTAAAAATTAGCGGTACAGTTAGAGATGCACAACAAGAATCTATTCCTTTTGCAAATATCTTTTTTGTAGGTTCCAGTGTTGGAACAGTTTCCGATGAATATGGTAAATTTTATTTAGAATCAAATAAAACCTATACGCAAATTGAAGTTTCTTTTTTGGGTTTTGAAACCAGAGTTGTTCCAGTTAAAAGTCGAGATTTCAACATTGAAATTATCTTGAAAGAAGAAGCTTCTCAGTTAAAAGAAGTTGTTATCTATAGTGGGAAAATAAAGAAAAAAGGAAATCCAGCCATTGCAATTTTAGAAAAGGTTTGGGGTAAAAAACGTCAAAATGGAATCTACCTATTTGATCAATATCAATATGAGAAATACGAAAAGTTAGAATTTGACATCAATAATATAGACAGTACTGTTATTAACAGTAAGTTGTTTGACAATATCGAATTTATATTTGAGGGAATTGATACTTCACGTGTTACTGGGAAAACATTTTTACCGATTTTTATAAATGAATCTGTTTATAAAACTTATGGAGATAACACTAAAAATAGAGAGCGAGAAGATATAGTTGCCAACATAAATTCAGGTTTTAGTTCAAACCAAAACATTATTGCCTTTATAAAAGACCTGTATATAGAATATGATATTTACAGTAGTTATATTAAAATTTTCGATAAAAGTTTTGTGAGTCCAATTTCAAAAGCAGGTACTTTATCATATAACTATGTATTAGCTGATAGTACTTTTATTGGTGATAAATGGTGTTACAATATTTTATATTATCCAAGAAGAAAAGGGGCGTTAACTTTTAAAGGTGATTTTTGGGTAAATGACACAACGTTTGCAATTAAAGAAATTAATATGCAGGCAAATAAAAGTGCCAATATTAACTGGGTAAAAGATATTTATATTGAACAGGAATACCACGTTTTAAATGATACTGTTTTCTTATTGAAAAAGGATTATATAATGTCTGATTTTAGCTTTAAGAAAAAAGAAGAATCAAAAGGTATTTATGGTAAGCGAACTACCATGTATAAAGATTATGTTTTTGATGATGCAAAAACAGATAAGTTTTATAAAGTACAAGTTGATGCTTACGACGAAGAAATTTATAATAAAGAACCGGAATTTTGGAATAAAAGCCGACAAGAAAAATTATCAGAAAACGAACAAGGCATCTATAAATTAATTGATACATTAAAAACGGTTCCTAAGTTTAAAAGGATGTACGATTTGATTTCAATTCTTGGTTCAGGCTATGTAGAAATGAATAATTTTGATTTTGGGCCCATTTATTCAACCATTGGAACAAATGATGTTGAAGGATTGCGATTAAGGATTGGAGGTAGAACCTATTTTGGTCCAAATGATAAATGGCGTATACAATCCTATTTGGCTTATGGATTTAAAGACAATCAGTTTAAATATGGTGTTTCTGGAAAATGGATGTTAAATCCAAAGAGTAGATTTATTATTGGAGGTGGAAACCGAAGAGATGTTGAGCAAATTGGAGTAAGTTTAACAACAACAAATGACATATTAGGGCGTAGTTTTGCTTCCTCTGCAATTTTTGCAAGTGGTGACAATAGCAAGTTAACTTCTATTAATTTATCCAACTTATTTATATCGGTTGAGCCAATTAAAAATTTGAATTTTAGATTGGGTACTTCTTACAGAACTTTAAAATCAGCGTCACCTGAAACCTTTAATCTAGATTGGTGGGTTGACAAAGAAAATGGAATTAAAGAACATAGAACCATACAATCTGAAATTGATTTTTCAATTAATTATAGGCCAAATAGAAAAACAATTGGATGGGGTGTAGAGCGGAATGAAGTCTCCAGTACTTATACTTCCTTGTTTTTAAATTATTCCCAAGGGATTAAAGGGGTATACAATAGTGATTTCGATTATCAAAAAGTTCAATTTTATTATCGCCAACCAATTTTAATAGGTGGTTTTGGTAGAATGTTTACAACCCTTGAAGCTGGGAAAATATTTGGAGAAGTACCACTTGGATTGTTAAGTGTTGTGCCAGGGAATCAGTCGTTTTCGACAATAGAAAACACCTATTCATTATTAGATTATTATGAATTTGTTACAGATACGTATGCTTCAATTCATGTAGATCATAATTTTAACGGACGCTTTTTTTCAAGAATACCATTGTTCAGAAAATTGAATTGGAGAGAGTTGGTTGGTTTGAAAGCAGTTTGGGGCTCAATATCGGATGAGAATATCGCATTGAATGCTTCAAGTATTGCATATGAAGCTCCTACAAAAATGTACTATGAGTATAGTGTTGGTGTGGGGAATATTTTTAAAGTCCTTAGAATAGATTTTAATTGGAGAGGGAACTATAGAGATGTGCCAAATGCAACTAATTTTACAATTAAAGCTGCTGTTGGTTTCCATTTCTAAAATTTATATTGCAATTGCACTAATCCATTCTGAAATTTGTATTTTTGAAAAAAATTAAAACTAAATAACTAATTAAAATGAGTGACAAAAAAATTGTAACATTTGATGTGTTAATTGAAATTCCTAAGGGAAGTAGGAACAAGTATGAATATGATTTTACTTTACATAAAATTAGATTTGACAGAATGTTGTTTTCGTCCATGATGTATCCTGGTGATTATGGTTTTATTCCTGAAACGTTGGCTTTAGACTCAGATCCATTAGACGTTTTAGTATTAGGTCATCAACCAACATACCCAATGGTAGTAATGGAAGTTAGACCTATTGGTGTTTTTTATATGACAGATGAAAAAGGTCCTGATGAAAAAATTATTTGTGTACCAGTTTCAGATCCAATTTGGAGTAATAGATTAGATATTACAGATTTAAATCCTCATAGACTAAAGGAAATTGAACATTTCTTTCAGGTTTATAAAGATTTAGAAGAGAAAAAAGTAGATACTGGAGGTTGGGGAAATGCTGAAGAAGCAATTAAAATTTACCATGAATGTGTTGAGCGTTATGATAAAAGTGAGCACAAAAAGAAGAGAACATTTACAATATAAATTGACTAATAAATAGTTCATTAGCGAGGCCACCTTATTAATTTAAGGTGGTTTTTTTTATCCCATTGATTTACTTACATTAGCCCTGATTAAAAACTAATTAACTAAAACAAAGATTAAAAAATGGAATTAATTGTGAAATATTTGCCGCTGTTTGGGATATTGGCACTTGTGTTTGTATATGTAAAAAACACCTGGGTTACCAAGCAAGACAAAGGAAATGAAAAAATGTCAAAAATTGCAAAACACATTGCTGATGGTGCGATGTCTTTTCTAAAGGCAGAATATAAAGTTTTGGCAATTTTTGTGCTAGCTGTAGCGGTCCTATTATATTTTAAAGGAGCAAGTGAAGTTGGGTCAAATGGTATGGTGGCTATATCATTTATTGTAGGAGCTATTTGTTCGGCGCTGGCAGGTTTTATTGGAATGAGAGCAGCAACCAAAGCCAATGTGAGAACTACACAAGCAGCAAGAACATCTTTAGGTAAAGCCTTAGAAGTAGCTTTTGCTGGTGGATCTGTAATGGGTATGGGTGTTGTTGGATTGGGTGTTTTAGGATTAAGTAGTCTGTTTATGATTTATCAAATAATGTGGCCGGGCACTGAAAATATTTCGATGGTGTTAAATGTACTGTCAGGGTTTTCATTAGGAGCCTCGTCAATTGCATTATTTGCGCGTGTTGGTGGTGGAATTTACACGAAGGCGGCAGATGTGGGTGCAGATTTAGTTGGGAAAGTTGAAGCAGGTATTCCTGAAGATCACCCATTAAACCCTGCAACAATTGCTGATAATGTAGGTGATAATGTAGGTGATGTTGCCGGAATGGGAGCAGATTTATTTGAATCATATGTTGGATCTATTATTGGAACAATGGTTTTAGGTGCATTTATTCTTACACCTAATTATGACGGTCTTGGGGCTGTTTATTTACCTTTGGTTTTAGCTGCGGTTGGTATTGTAATATCAATTATTGGCACCTTTTTTGTGAAGGTGAAAAATGAAGAAAGTCCACATAAAGCTTTAAATTTAGGAGAATTTGGTTCAGGTTTCTTAATGATTATTGCTTCTTATTTTATTATTACATCTTCAGGTTTGTTGCCTGAACAATGGGTTGCTGATGGCGTTGAGTACAATACATTTGGTGTGTTTTGGGCAACACTTGCAGGTTTGGTAGCTGGTTTTTGTGTAGGAAAGGTAACCGAGTTTTATACAGGTACAGGAACTATTCCAGTATTGTCAATTGTAAAACAATCAGAAACAGGTTCAGCTACAAATATTATTGCTGGTTTAGGTGTTGGGATGATGTCAACAGCTATGCCAATTTTGTTAATTGCTGCTGCAATTATGGTGTCACATCATTTTGCTGGTTTGTATGGTATTGCAATTGCTGCAGTAGGAATGTTAGCAAATACAGGTATCCAATTAGCAGTTGATGCTTATGGACCCATTTCAGACAATGCTGGTGGTATTGCTGAAATGGCTGAATTACCAAAAGAAGTTAGAGAACGTACTGATAAATTGGATGCAGTTGGAAATACAACCGCTGCGATTGGAAAAGGGTTTGCAATTGCTTCAGCAGCTTTAACAGCTTTGGCTTTGTTTTCCGCTTTTATGAAAACAGCGAATGTAACGGCAATTGATGTTTCAAGACCTGAAATTATGGCTGGTTTATTGGTAGGAGGTATGTTGCCTTTTGTTTTTTCAGCTTTGTCTATGAAAGCGGTTGGTAGAGCAGCAATGGCAATGATTGAAGAAGTTCGTCGTCAGTTTAGAGACATTCCTCAATTGCACGCAGCATTGGAAGTGATGCGGAAACATGATTCGGATAAATCAAATTTTTCTGAAGAAGAACATGCTATTTTTGATGAGGCTGATGGATATGTTGAATATGAAAAATGTGTTGAGATCTCTACCGAGGCCTCAATTAAAGAAATGGTTTTACCAGGTTTATTGGCTTTGGCTGTCCCGGTTGGCGTTGGCTTTTTAGGAGGTGCTGAAATGTTAGGAGGCTTATTAGCCGGTGTTACAACTTGTGGTGTGTTAATGGCTATTTTTCAATCCAATGCTGGTGGTGCTTGGGACAATGCTAAAAAAATGATTGAAGAACAAGGAGGAAAAGGTACAGAAGCGCATAAGGCTGCAGTTGTGGGAGATACTGTTGGAGACCCTTTTAAAGATACTTCTGGTCCTTCATTAAATATATTGTTAAAATTAATGTCGGTAGTTGCTTTGGTAATTGCACCGAGTATTGCATTAAATGTAGATGCGGTTTCAGAATATGTAAATGAATCAGCTCCAACGGAGATGATGGCTCAAGAAATTTCAAAAAAAGTGAAAGTTGAAATGACTAAAAATGAAGATGGAACTGTTGAAACTGTTGTAATCACAACGACTACAAAAGATGATGAAGTAATTGTTGAGGAGCAAATTTTTACAGGAACTGAGGCAGAAGTTAAAGCTAAAATAAATGCTTTAGAAGCTGTTGAAGTAAAAACCAACGTTATTAAAGTTGAAAAAGTTGTAGAAGAGAATTCTTAATTTAAAGAATACTGGTTATAAAAAATCCCGCTAAAAGCGGGATTTTTTATGCGATTTTTTAG
This sequence comes from Bacteroidota bacterium, assembly GCA_015767395.1. Next base: position 9,121 of record JADWMI010000010.1, read on the forward strand.
TGATTTGAACTCCTGTTATTCAATTGCTCCAAAAATTGACACAGCTTTATCTAACTCTTTATCTGAACCAAGACAAACAATTAAACATTGTCCATCATACTTTCTAAAATAGAATCATTAAATTTATCATGCTTTATAAGTAGAAAAGTTGATGCATATAAAATAAAATAATTCATAATAGATTAAGGAAAATGAATTTATTTAATGAAGTAAGATGACTAACAATAAAAACCATATCGGAAGAAATTCGTTAATTATCTCAATTACGGGATTAGTTGTTGTTCAGCTATTAATATATGTAGGTTATTTAGAGAATGAGTACTGGCATATTTTGTTATCGGGTTTTGAGGCTGCAACTATTGGAGGTTTTGCAGATTGGTTTGCGGTAAGTGCTTTGTTTTATGAAATTCCCATCCCTATAATAAAAAAACATACAAATATTATTGTTAGAAGTAGAGCCAAACTTTCAGAAGGAATTGTTGATTTGGTTACCAATAAATGGTTGTCCCCTGAGATAATTAAAGAAAAAATTGCTGATGTACCCATTACTGAAAATATAATTAAAATCTTAAAAGAGCCTCAAAATAATTCACTTATTACCCGTTTCTTAAGGGAAATAGCAAGCCGTTTAACTGCAAATATTGATAGTCCTGAAGTTGTTCAGATGCTACAGGCCATTTTAAAAGAACAACTAAAAGATGTTGATTTGTCTACTCCTTTAGGTAACTGGCTCAAAAAATCAATAGAAAATGGAGACCATAATGAGTTGTGGGATATGATTTTAAATGCTGCCAAAAAAACGATTAATGATGTAGCTACTCGGAATACCCTATTAGCCTTAGTTGAAAAGCAAATAGAAGCCTATAAAGATGAAGATTTTTTAAAAGGGCTGTTTATAGGTGCGGCGGGAAAAGTAGGTGTTATAGATACTGATTTAATTGTAGATAAAATAATAAATTCAATAGATGATTTTGTAACTGAAGCTGAAGGCGTTTCAAATCATCCTTTTCGCGAAAAGTTTGATGCTAGTATATTGGAGTTTTCAGAGGGCTTAATTAAAGGAGAACAGGAATCCATAAAAGTAATAAATGATTTACAAGAGGGCTTAGTAAATAATGCTGACACCGAAAATGTAATCCAAAAAATATTGGTTAATTTTAAAGCTTCCATTGAAAATCAACTAAAAAGGAGTAATTCTCCAATTATCATTTTCCTAAAAGAAAATATTCACAACTTATTAGATGAGCTTGATTCGGATAAGGCAGCTCAACATAAAATTGATGGATGGGTGAAAAATACCATTAGTGAGTTAGTTGGTAAATATCATCATGAAATTGGTGAAATGGTTCGATTTAGCCTGTCAAAACTGAATGATGTTGAACTCGTTGGACAAATTGAAGAAAAGGTTGGAAACGATTTACAGTTTATTAGACTAAATGGAGCGCTGGTTGGTGGTTTTGTAGGGATAGTAATTGCTGCAATACGAATATTTTTATTGTAAGAATTGATAAGGGAATAAAAATTAATCCAATAAAAAGAGGTTGTTAAAAAAATGTAATTTCCGTCAACCTTAACTTGTTTCAGGTTCACATAGCAATTGTAAATCAGCATGATGAGATTCTGAAATAAATTCAGAATGACGATTTTCGATACTTTTTAACAGCCTCTTTTTAATAATATATTCGTAAAAATCTATTTATTCGGGTATTCCATAAGTGTCAACTACATAATCTAAATCTTTATCACCTCTACCACTTAAATTGACCAAGATAGACTGCTTAGGATTCTCTTTTGCTAATTTAAACGCATATGCAACAGCGTGTGCGCTTTCAAGGGCAGGAATAACACCTTCCAATCTACTTAATTCATAAAAGGCATCAATACATTCTTTATCGGTAATACTTTCGTAGGTGACTTTGTTTAAGTCTTTCAACATACTGTGCTCAGGGCCAACACCTGGATAATCCAATCCGCTTGCAATAGAATGCACCGGAGCTGGTTCTCCATTCTCATCTTGTAAAGTATAGCATTTAAACCCATGAAGAATTCCGGGAGAACCTAAGGTCATAGTTGCAGCATGTTCGCCTAATGTATCAAGTGATTTACCGGCAGGTTCAACACCAAACAATTTACATTCTTCATCTTCTAAAAAGGCTGAAAAAATTCCAATGGCATTGCTACCACCTCCAACACAAGCAACAATATTATCGGGTAGTTCCCCAGTCATTTCAAAAAACTGATCTTTAGCTTCAATACCAACAATGCGCTGGAAATCACGAACCATCATTGGAAAAGGATGAGGTCCAACTACAGATCCAATGCAATAAATAGTATTTATAGGGTCTTCTAAATAAGCACCAAAAGCACTGTCAACAGCTTCTTTTAATGTTTTTAAACCGTGAGTTACTGGAACAACAGTAGCGCCCAAAACTTTCATTCTAAGTACATTTGGATATTCTTTGGCAATATCAACTTCACCCATATGAATTTCACATTCCAGGCCGAAATATGCAGCTGCAGTAGCCAAGGCGACACCATGTTGTCCAGCACCTGTTTCTGCAATTAATTTCTTTTTTCCCAAGTGTTTGGCTAGCAAAGCTTCTCCCATACAATGGTTTAATTTATGCGCGCCAGTGTGGTTTAAATCTTCTCTTTTTAAGTAGATTTGCCCTCCATATTTTTTTGATAAACGGTGGCAGTGATAAACAGGTGTTGGTCTTCCTTGAAAATGTTTTCGAATATTTCTAAGTTCTGAAATAAATTTATGCGATTTACTTATTGAGAAATAAGCATCATTAATTTTTTTCATTTCCTCTTCTAATTGAGGAGGAATAAATGCACCTCCGTATTCATTAAAAAATCCTTCTTTGTTTGGATATTTTTTAAAATAATTTTCTGACATTTTCTATTTTTTATGTGGTTGATATTTATTTTTCACGGCTTCTATTTTCAATAACAAAAACAACTTGTAATTTACTGTTTTTATTGAATGAAACATATAAAAATAAAAAAAAGATGTTATTTAAAAGAAAGGCTAAAGATTGGTTTCTTTTTTAAATAATTGCCAAGCTGTATTCGCAATGTCTTCAGTTCTTTTTTCAATATAATAAGAACCGGCCCAAGGATCAACGGTTTTTAAAATATTGGTTTCTTCCTCAAAAAATAAATGAGACATATCTTTTGAAGTTATGCTCTGACAACCTCCCATAATAGCCGTTAAAGTCTCAGTCGAATTATGTATGGATGCATGGATATTCAATGCAAATGATTCTTGTTTTTTTGGATTAAATAGTTTTATCATGCTGGCCCAAAGTATTCTGGCAGCTCGCATTTTTGCAATTTCATCAAAATGATTTTTGTTGATGGTTGTATGAAAAGATAATTTTGAGATAATAGTATCAATTGGTGTATTTTCTTGAAGGTTATTTTGAATAAGATGGTATGATTTGCTCAGGAAATTAGAGATTTCTATTTCTGGAGTCGTATTTTCTTGTGATGGGATATCCTGTGCTGTTGCTTTTTTTAATGGCTCTTGCAAATACATAGTAGCATAGATGCCTCTTAAATATGGAGGGGCTCCTGCGATATAATCTTCGTGTTCAAAATAAAATTTCTTTTCTTTTTGGACTTCAACCTTGAGTTTTGAAAAATCTTTACGCTTCATTTTTCATTTTTTTTTGCTCCAGTTTTTCAGCCAACCGTTTTGGAATTATTGGAACTATTAAGGTTTTATGTGACTTTCGTTTGGTGAAAGCGTTTAAGTTTAAATCCTTTTTAGTACTGTCAATTTCATTTTGATATTTGTTGACTCCAACTAATATTAACGATTCTGAGTCAAATTTCGCTTGTTCTTTTTTTGCGTTTTCAGTAATTTTACGCTGGATAGTACCTTCTTTTAATTGATTTAAAAACCCGCCACTTTTTTCAATTTCTTTAAATATACTTAAAGCCTTTTCGGCCATTTGTTTTGTAAGAGATTCTATATAATAGCAATCTGTTGCTATATTTTGTGGATTTGTGTTGTGGCCTTCTTCATTGGATGCTAACAATTCGTTTAGATCTAAATCTTCTTCAAATTCATTTTCTGAATAAAATAATTGGTCAAATGAGTCATTTGAAATGGTGTTTGAACCACCTAAAATGGCACTCATATTTGCTGTAGTTGTGCGTAATTTATTTATTTTAAAACTGTAAATTGATTTGTTGCGTAAACTTGGCTCTGTGTAAATATTAATGTCAGCTGTAGTATCATATTCAGCTAAAATTAAATTGTATAAATATCTAAATGCCCTAATTTTTGCAATTTCAAAGAAATAATTATTTCCAATGGCAAAATTAAATTGAATGTTGTTCGCAATGCCCGACCCGAACTTCGTTAAATATTCGTTGGCATGTGTCAAGGAGTAGGCGATTTGTTGAACGGTGTTGGCTCCTGAATTTTGGTATAAATCGGCATTTACACTCAAAATAGTTGCAGATTGTTTTTTTTGAAGAAGGTTCTCAATGCTTTTAAAATCAGTATTTAACGAAGTATACCAATTGCCGGTTTTTGCAAGATTTCCGATAATGTCAATATTAAAAAAAACGGTTTCATTTTTAAGAAAATCCGACAACTTATTTGTGAATTCTTCAGATAAAAAACGCAATTGAAAATGAAATTCAATTTTTTTATTTAATAAGTTTTTAAACAAAGCCTCAATAATGAAAGGTGTCTTTGCTTCAAATTTTAAAGCGTTGGCACCATTGTTAATTGCATTAAGTGCTTTTAAGTTTGTTTCTGATTCAGAAGAAATAAGTATTTTATGACAAGTTTTCAAGCCGTTTTTTGAAAAGGGAACATTTATCTTTTCAAAATCATCTGAATGGTAAAAGGGTTTTATGATAATCCCTTCATTGGTTTTAGTGAGCAATTTTTCGTTATAGTCTGCTCCCTTTAAATCAAATTGAATTTTTTGCTTCCAGGCGGCTGCAGAACTTGGTTCGAAATGGTTGGAAATAAAAGTACTCATATTCTTTTTTATATTAAAAAGAGTGAAGCATAAATTATAGATTGAATAAAGTATTTACTAGTGGCTATTTTTTCGCTAGCGTGTCATATTCAATTAAATAAATCTCTTCATTTTCTTTCTTCATTTTGTATTCTTCTCTAGCAAATTTTTCTAATTCTTTTTTGTTTTCCAGTTTGTTAATAAGCGAACTATCTATATAAATTTCAGATTTATAATATTCTTTTTCGTTCTCTAATTTTTCAATTTCGTTGTCAAATTCCATATGGTTTAAGAAAGAATTCTCATCAAAAAAAAACATCCACACAACAAAAGCGGAAAATATAATTACATATTTATTGGTAATGATTTTAATAATGGGCTTATTTTTTAACTGCTTTAAGGTCATAAATTAAAGTTTCTGGCTTATTACAGTTCTAACGATATCAATTGCAACCGTATTGTATCTATCATTAGGGATAATAATATCAGCATAGGTTTTTGTAGGCTCAATAAATTGTAAATGCATCGGTTTTAATGTGTTTTGATAACGCGTTATTACTTCGGTTACATCACGACCCCGTTCTTCTATATCTCGTTTTAAACGTCTAATTAAGCGCTCATCAGTATCTGCATGAACAAATATTTTTATATCGAACAAATCTCTTAATTCGGGACTGTTAAATATAAGAATTCCTTCAACAATTACAACTTTTCTAGGATGTGTTATTAAAGAATCTACCGTGCGGTTGTGTGTTATGAATGAATATACCGGTTGCTCAATTATTTCTCCTTTTTTTAAATCTTTTAAATGAGAAACTAATAAGTCAAAATCAATGGCTTTTGGATGGTCAAAGTTAATTTTTGTACGTTCTTGATAGGATAGTTCCTTTGTTTCTTTATAATATGAATCTTGTGAGATTACACAAACTTCATCGGCTGGTAGTTCATTTATAATTTGATTTACTACAGTCGTTTTTCCACTTCCAGTTCCGCCAGCGATTCCAATTATTAACATAAATTATTATTTTGAAAACAAATTTAATGAAACTTAAGTTGTAGTAATTAGATTGAAGTAATTTTTTTATTTATTTCTGTTGAATGACCTTTAGGAAGGCTACAAAACAGAGTTTAATAAAAAAAGCCTCTTCAAGTTGAAGAGGCTTTTGAGCCGATGGAGGGACTCGAACCCACGACCTGCTGATTACAAATCAGCTGCTCTAGCCAGCTGAGCTACATCGGCTTATTTCGGGTGCAAATTAAATTACTTTCGAGATAAAAAACAAATATTTTTTCAATTATTTTAAGTTTAAATCGTAATCATAAGGGAATTAGTGTTTTAAGTTGAATTATAATAAAGAATAACTGGATTTTTACTGTGATGTAGGGTGTCTATTTTTATAAATTAAAAGTTATTGATGAAAAATTATGTTTAGGTGATAACCTATTGACTGAAATTCTATTTGTTTAGTGGAGAAGTTAGCTGAAAATGACTAACAATAAATTGATTATTATTATTATTATATTTGAGATATGATAAAATCTAAATTATTGTTTGTTATTGCAGTGTTGCTCGTAACATTTAAAATAACTTCTCAAGAGGTGCTTGAGAAAAACTATAATACATTTCCAGAATTTTTAACGGAGCAAAACCTTAAAATTTCAAAGATAAACAATGGCTTAAATAAATTAGAGGTTAAAGAAATTATGGGTCCATCAATTGTTGTAAAGGTTCCTAAAGTTGGAAAAATGAAACCTTTGAATAAAATGTTTAAACAGCCTATTTATTTAAATGAATACAAAAGTAACCCTGAAAAAATGATTAATATTTTTTGGTACTTTTCTACTCCTAGAGATCAAGATGGTGTTATTTCTAAAAAAGAATGTACACCCGTAATTTTTGAAAATGACAATGTTGTTGGTTATGGTTGGGATTTCTTTAATAATTATAGAAGAACCACTGCATTGAGGTAGTATAATTCAAAGAATTTATTAAACAAAAAAGCTTTCACAATTGTGAAAGCTTTTTAAATATTCGTCGGGGTGGCAGGATTCGAACCTGCGACCTCCTCGTCCCAAACGAGGCGCGATAACCGGGCTACGCTACACCCCGAATATTTCGGTGTGCAAATATAAAACTAAAAATACATTTTACAAGCAATTATTCAAAAATAAGTTTGTAAGGTCTTTCAATAGCCGTTTTTAATTCAGCGATACTAATATTTCTACTTCTTCTAATAAATTCTTTACCTTCAAAAAACACCAATATAGTAGGTTCTACAAATGCATTGTAATGTGCCGCTAATTCAGGGCTAAAATTTAAATCGATTGAGACTAGCATAATTTTTGAAAAATTTTCTTCAAGTAAAGCAGTCACCTTAGGTTGGATAGCCTCACCCACTGCGCATGATGTTGTTGAGAAGTAAAGCAGAACAGCTTTATTTGATTCTAATATATCAGAACACTCTAAAATGGAAGTTGAAATCATATAAAATTGAATAAAATTGATTTAAAATTAAGGGTTTTTGAATTGTTTTACGACTTAATTAATTATACCTATTAGTTCATTAATAAAAATTATAGGTAAAGGTATTTTTTTATACTAGAATGCCATAAATTTGACAAGAATTAAATAAAAATAAAAAAAATATGTCAGATACTATTGAAAGAATAAAATGTTTGATTATTGGTTCTGGACCAGCAGGTTATACGGCAGCAATATATGCTGCAAGAGCAGATTTAAAGCCGGTAATGTATACTGGGATGCAAATGGGAGGTCAACTTACAACAACAACGGAAGTAGACAATTTCCCTGGGTATCCTAATGGAACTGATGGAACAGCTATGATGGAAGATTTAAAAAATCAGGCTGAACGTTTTGGTACGGAAGTTAGATTTGGATTGGTTACAAAAGTAGACTTTAGCAACGAAGTAGGAGGGATTCACAAAGTTATCATTGATGAAACCTTACATATTGAAGCAGAAACAGTTATTATTTCTACTGGAGCTACTGCAAAATATTTGGGTTTAGAAAGCGAACAACGATTAATTGGTGGAGGTGTTTCCGCTTGTGCTACTTGTGATGGTTTCTTTTATAAAGGACAGGATGTAGTTGTTGTAGGAGCTGGGGATACAGCTGCTGAAGAAGCAACTTATTTATCTAATATTTGTAAAAAGGTTACTTTATTGGTGCGTAAAGATTATATGAGAGCTTCAAAAGCAATGCAACACAGAGTTGAGAAAACAGCGAATTTGGAAGTGAAATACAATACTGAAATTGATGAAGTACTTGGAGATAATGTTGTTGAGGGTGTTAGAGCTTTCAATAATATAACAGGTGAAAAAGAAGTTGTTGATGTTACAGGTGTATTTATAGCCATTGGTCATAAACCAAATACTGATATTTTTAAAGATGTTTTAGAAATGGACGAAACAGGTTATTTAATTACCAAAGGTAAATCTACCAAAACCAATTTACCAGGTGTTTTTGCTTCTGGAGATGTGCAAGATAAAGAATATCGTCAGGCTGTAACTGCTGCAGGTACAGGTTGTATGGCTGCTTTAGACGCTGAAAGGTATTTGGGTTCTTTGGATTAACCCATAAATTATAATATATTTAAAGCCTAAGTGGATCACTTGGGCTTTTTTTATGCTTAAAATTGGTTGCAATCGTTTTCGTGAATTTTAGCTGTAATAATGTTTTGGCATAAGAGAAGTCATTAATTTTGTTGAATAAATTTATCAAAAAATGGGATTGTTTTCGAATAGTTATTTTGTTTTATTTTTAATTATTGCAATAGGCTTTATTATTGGTCGTATAAAAATTAAGGGTATTTCGTTAGATGTTTCAGCAGTTATTTTTGTAGCCCTTGTTTTTGGACATTATGGTGTTGTTGTTCCTAAAGATTTTCAAAATTTAGGTTTGGTACTTTTTATATTTACAATTGGTATTCAGGCTGGTCCAAGTTTTTTTGAGTCATTTAAAAAAAACGGAAGAGAACTTGCTATTTTAGCGAGTATTCTTATTATAACTGCAGGAATCATTACTTTTTTAATCTTTCACTTTTTTGGTGTTGATAAAAATTTGGTTATTGGTTTGTTAAATGGGGCTTTAACAAGTACACCTGGTTTGGCTGCAGCAATAGATGCTACAGGATCTCCGTTGGCATCTATTGGTTATGGTATTGGATATCCGTTTGGTGTTATTGGCGTTATTCTTTTTGTTAGTTTTTTACCAAACTTTATGAGAGTAAAAGTAAAGGATGAAGTAAAAAAATACAAAGAAGAAGTTGCAACAAATTTTCCTGAAATTTCTAAAAAACATTTTATTGTTGAAAACGAAAATGTAATAGAAAAAAGTTTTGGTGAGTTGAACATACGGTTTATGACAAAAGCAGTGATTTCAAGAATAATGAAGAACAATATTGCTATGGCACCCGATCCAGAAATTATCCTTCAGAAAGGAGATATTGTTAAAGCGGTGGGTTCAATCGAAGCACTTGAAAGGGTTAAATTATTAATTGGAAGTGAAGTTGACAATGAAATTCCGTTAGACGCCAATTATGATGTGCGTTCAATTTTAGTAACAAATAAAGATGTTGTTAAAAAAACATTGGGACAGTTAAATATTTTAGATACCTATCATGCTACCATTACTCGTATTCGTCGTTCTGGTATTAATATATCACCAAGTCCATCTTCTACTTTGCAATTTGGAGATAAGTTGATTGTGGTTTGTCATAAAGATAATATGAAAGATGTAAGCCGCATATTTGGCGATGACACAAGTAAGCTATCAAGCACCGATTTTTTACCCATTGCAACAGGTATATTATTGGGTATCTTAGTTGGTAAATTAAGTTTAAATTTTGGGGATTTCTCATTTAGTCTTGGGTTAACAGGCGGGGTATTAATGGTTGCGCTAATTTTAGGAAGAACTGGTAAGACTGGACCGATTTTATGGACTATGACAGGCGCTTCAAATCAGTTGTTACGTCAATTTGGGTTGCTATTTTTTTTAGCAGCTGTTGGAACCAGCGCAGGTGCAAGTTTGGTTGAAACATTTCAGGAATACGGCTTGGAATTATTTGGTTATGGAATATTAATTACATTGGTCCCAATGATAATTACCACCTTAATTGGTCATTATATTTTGAATTTAAATATACTTACTTTACTTGGAACCCTTACCGGAAGTATGACAAGTACACCTGGTTTGGCAGCAGTAGATAATATGGTAGATGCAGATGCATCTTCAGTAGCCTATGCAACGGTATATCCAATTGCAATGGTATTACTTATAATTGTTGTTCAAATTTTAAGTTTACTATAATAAATATTAGTTCAATTCTTTTTTACGAATAATTGCTTTGTCATAAAATTCATGAATAGTGATCTCAGGATTGGAATAAATATTTATTTCTGTGTCGTTGTTTGAATACAAATTTATTGTTTCAGTTGAGTTTATAAATATAGTTGAATCGTTATTTGCTTTGATAGTTGCATTTTTTGTTGTAAAATCTTTCCCTTTAAAAGAAGTACTTCCGTAAGACTCCAACTCTAAATCATTTGCTATTCCAATTAATGTAATTCCTGCCTTGTCTAACATATGCAAAGCAATCGTTTTAGTGTTGATGGATCCTTTTATTTGACTATATCCTTCGGCCTTTAGAGTTGTATTAGTACTTAAAATTTCGAAGTTTAATTTGCTTGAACTTTTTCCAATTATTGTAATGTCTTTTGAGTTTAATTTCAGGTTTATCTCACTTGAATCATAAGCGTTAATAGTTAGGTTATCTATAATTATTGAATTGTTTGAACTAACGGTTGCATTGTTATAGGTATTTATTTCAGTAATGTTTTTGTTTACTTTTAAGTGCACATTTAATCCTTTGTTACGGCCAATTACTTCCTCAGTTCTTATGGTTAATATTCCATCTTTAACGGTGGTGAGAATTGTGCTTTGTAAATTGGAATCGGTTTCAACAGTTACAGATTGGTCATCATTATAAACCAAAATAACATCTAAATCATCAATCACTTCAATTTTGGAGAAATCAGAAATCTCTCTGTTTTCAGAAGAAAGTATTTTGTTTCCTTTTAATTTATCTTGTGAAGTTATTATAGATGTTGCCATAAATACACTAATAACGACAATTATATGTGGAATTCTCATAAATATCTTTTTATCAAAAATAATAAATTAATTTGTTAAAGAATAATTTGCACATCTAAAAATGTATCTTACTTTTGTGATTCAATTATGAAAACGAATAATTTAAATATGATTTGGTGGTGGAACTCTCTTACAAAATGAGCGAGAAGTAACGACTATATTGATATACTAATATAAACGAAAAGGACTTATCGCGAGATAAGTCCTTTTTTATTTCAATTAAAATGAAAAAAATAAAATTCAAAACAATTTCAACAAAACAGTTGGCGGATACCATTACTCCAGTAGGAATGTATTCAAAAATTAGAGATAAATATCCCAATAGTTTATTGTTAGAAAGTTCTGATTATCACAGTAAAGAAGAGAGTTTTACATTTATTGCTGTTGAACCAATTGTTACGTTAAAGGCTGATGATAATGTATTTACATATAGTTATAAGGATAAAGAGATTGATTCAAAAAAAATAAATCGTAATTTTTATAGGATTTTTCAAGATTACAGCAAAACGATTGATGTAGACTGTGATGCCGCAATAAAAGCATACAATGGTTTTTATGGTTATGTTTCATATAATGGGATTCAATATTTTGAAACAATTAAGCTAAATGCCAAAAAAGCGGCATCAGAAATTCC
>JADWMI010000087.1 GCA_015767395.1 Bacteroidota bacterium
TTTTTTTTAAATGTATTTGTTTTTTATTGGATACCCAATTTCGTTTTTACTTGTGGCAACAAGTCAATTCCATCAGCAACAATTAAAGTAGAGGCTTCTAATACATAAGTATAACCACCTTCTTTAGCAACTGCTTCAATAGCTGTCTTGGCTTTGTCTAAAATTGGTTGTAATTTTTCGTTTCTCATTTTAGTAAGATCTTCTCTTGCAACTTGAGATGCTTGTTGTAAGTTTTGTTGATCTTTTTGAACCTCAGCCATTCTTTGTTGGTTCACTTCATTTGTTTGAGAAGCAGCTTCAGTATCATATCTTTTTAATTTAGCTTCTAATTTGTCATTTTCAGATTTTAATTCAGTCTCGTAAGTCTTAGATTTTTTTTCTAATTCAGCATTTAAAACTGTTGTTTCTGGCATTAGACTAATTAATAAATCAGTACTAATATGAGCTATTTTTGTTTGGGCACTAACCGTGTTAAATCCTAATGCAATTACTGCGATTAATAATAACGTTTTGAATTGTTTCATTGTTTTTCTACTTATTTAAAATTAATTATTTTTATTTTCTTGACTCTCAGCTTGTTTTTGTTCTTTGGCTTTTTTAGCAGCTTCAATTTCTTTTATTCTTTGCTGCTTTTTTGCTTCGTTTGCTTTTAAAAGATCTTCTCTCCTTTTAATTTGCTCAGCTCTTTTTAATTCAATACTTTTTTGTAAATCTAATCTTTTTTGTGCTTTTGCATCAATTTTTTGTTGCGCTTCTACATTTATTTCTGTAGGTTTTGCATCTTCTAAAGTAGCATTCTTTTTATTTGATCTGGTATTCCTTTTTTCGTTTGCAGCTTCATTCTTTTTAGCTCTTGAAATACTAGTAATTACAATGTCACTAATGTCATATTGCTTATTGCTAAACAACATAATTAAGTCGGATGATTTATCGAAAACAAAATCATACTTTCTTTTTGTGGCAATATCTTGAACCGCATTGAATACTAAATCTTGAATTGGTTTAACCAATTGTCTTCTTAAAAAATACAAATCACCATTGGTGCCAAAATAAGCATCCTGAAGTTTCTTTAAATCCAATTCTTTAATTTGAATATCTTCTTCCTTGTCTTCAATTAATTCTTTTGTTAATAGCGCTTTTTCGTTACCTAAATCAATCTTTAAAGCATCAATTTCATTTTGTTTGGCCTCAATGTTGTTTTGCCAGGTTAGCGCTTTTGCATTAATTTTAGCTTCCGATTCAACATATTCAGGGATGTTCTCTAATATGTATTCCATATCAACATATCCAAACCTTTGAGCCTTTTGAGCACTTAAAGTTAATGTTGAAACTAATAATGTAAATAAAATAACTTTTTTGATCATTGCAATTAAGTATTTAGAAAAAATCGTGCCATATTAATATTTATACAAATATAACTGATTTTGATTAAAATTGTTGCCCTATTACAAAATGTGTTTGCCATCCTGATGGTTGAATTCCGCCATATTGTGGATCGAAACCATATGCGAAGTCAATTCCAAGTAATCCAAATGCCGGCATAAATACTCTAAGTCCCATACCAGCTGACCTTTTTAAATTAAAAGGATTTAATTCTTCAAAACCATCATAGGCATTACCAGCCTCTAAAAATGTCAAAGCATAAATGGATGCTGAAGGTTTTAAAGTAATTGGATAACGTAATTCCATTTGGAATTTATTATAAATTGTACCCCCAAGAACAGATGATATTTGTCCGTTTTCATAACCTCTTAAAGCAACAGTAGTTCTACCGTCTAATTGATAAGAAGCCATACCGTCACCACCAACAAAGTATCTTTCAAAAGGTGAATAGCCTAATTCTTTATTATACCTTCCTAAAAATCCGAATTCAGCATTGGTCATTAAAACCAAATCTTTGGTAATGGCTGTGTACCATTTCCCCATAAAGCTGGCCTTATAATATTCTAGCCACCTGTATTTTTCCTGATCATCCATAATGCTATAATCTTTATCATTCATTAAAGAATATGGAAGCGTAAATTTACCTATGATAGAAAACTCTGACCCTGATTTTGGAAAAATTGGATTTGGACCCGCTGATTTTCTAGAAAATGTAATGTTATAAGCAAGGTTGTTAGAAGTACCTGTTGAAAATCTAAAAGTAGAAATAGGATAATCTTTTAAATCATATAATTGATAACTAACGCTTTGCATTAATGAGAAGTTGTCATCAGGCCATTTTAAACGTTTACCAATACCTGCAGAAGCACCAATAATATTTAAACGTTGGTCTTTATCAACATCTCTAGTTTGGTAATTATATCTAAATTGTTTTGAATAGTAAACTGAAAGTGAAAGTGATTGAGGTTTTTTACCACCTAACCAAGGTTCTGTAAATGAAAAACTTCCAGTAGTGTAATATCTACTTTTTTGTAATCTTAGTGAAAGTACTTGTCCGTCACCCATAGGCAAAGGTTTGTAAGCTTCCCTTTTTAAAATATTTCTAATTGAAAAGTTGTTAAAAGACAAACCTATAGTACCAATAAAAGATCCACCTCCATAACCACCTTGTAGTTCTATTTGGCTAGAACCTTTTTCGGCAATTGTATAGTCAATATCTACTGTTTTATCAGTAAAATTCGGTTTAATATCGGGCGTAATGGTTTCAGCATCAAAGAAACCCAATTGTCCAATTTCACGGATGGTTCTAATAATTTGACTTTTACTGTATAAATAACCGGGTCTTGTTCTTATTTCTCTATAAACAACATGGTCATTGGTTTTATCGTTACCATTTATAGAAACTTTACTTATTTTAGTAGGCTCATCTTCATAAATTCTAATTTCAATATTTATAGAATCATTACTAATTTTGGTTTCAACAGGCATTACTCTTGAAAATAAATACCCGTTATCTTGGTACAAAGTTGCAATATCGTCTGAATCTGGTGTGCCATCACCAGTTACTCTTTCTTTCAATAATTTACCATTGTAAGTATCTCCTTTTTGAAGACGAATCATACCTTGAAGTTGTTGGTCGGTATATTTACTATTTCCTAAAAATTTAATATCTCCAATGTAGTATTTGTTACCTTCTTCAACTTTTACATTTAGGTTTATGGTTTTGTCATCATTCCAAGCGATGGAATGCTCAAGTACACGAGCATCTCTATAACCATTTTCACTATAAGTATCAATCAATCCTTTTAAGTCTTCTTCAAAATCAGCATCAATATATTTTGATGTTTTCCAAACACGACCTAGCAATTTTTCTTTTGTTTTTTTCAATGAAGCTTTTATTTTTTTATCTGGAAAGGCTTCATTTCCTAAAAGGTTGATTTTTTTTATTTTTATTTTAGAACCTTTATCAACAACAATAAGCATGTTAACTGTATTCACATTTGAAGTGTCAGCTTTGGTGTCTAAAGTAACTTTGGTATTTAAGTAACCTTTGTCTTGATAGGTTTTTTTAATGTAGTTTTTGGTTGTAACAATAAGGTTGTCAGTTACCATCATACCGACTTTTAATTCGGTATCTTTTTGTAATTCTTTTGCTTTGCTGGCTTTAACACCTTGAATGGTAATATTGTTTAACTGGGGCAATTCGAGAACATCGAATTCCAAATAAGCAGTATTTCCATCAATTTGAGAAACATATACATCAATATTACTAAACTGATTTGTTTCGTATAATTTTTTAATGGCACTGGTTAATTTGTCTCCAGGCAATTTAATTTCCTGACCGACTTTTAAGCCTGTAAAAACTTTGACAGTTTGCTCTTCGAATTTTTTAAGTCCAGTTACAGAAATTCCACCGATTTCATATTTGTTGTCAGCTTTAAAATCGATAGGTCCAAATGTTCTAGGAGCAATAGTATCTTTAGCTACAATAGTATCAGTTTTTACTTGTGTCTCTTTTGTTTCATTAGTTATAACTTCCTGAGCATTTGCAAAGTTTGTTATAATAATGGATAAAAGTAGGAGGGCTATTTTGAATTTAGTCATTGATTTTTTCAATTTGTTCACTCGTTTTTCCAAATCGTCGTTCTCTTTTTTGGTAATCGATAATTGCATTAAACAGATTTTCTTCTTTAAAGTCGGGCCAAAGAGTATCTGTAAAATACAATTCTGCATACGCGATTTGCCACAATAAAAAATTGCTGATTCTTTTTTCGCCACTTGTACGAATCATTAAATCAACATCTGGCAAAGAAAACGTATATAAATGATTATTTATAATTTTTTCATTAATTTCTTCAAGCATTAACTCTTTATTAACAACTTTTTCTGATAATTTTTTGAGAACATTAACAATTTCTTCCCTCGACCCATAATTTAATGCCAAAGTCAGGGTTAACCTGCTGTTGTTTTTAGTTTTTTCAATAACATCAGCAAGCTCAATTTGAGCCTTTTCAGGTAAATGTTCTAAGTTGCCAATGGTATTTAGTTTGATGTTGTTTTTTTGAAGTGTTTTTAATTCTTTTTTCAAAGAAGAAACCAATAAAGACATCAATGTTCTAACTTCTAATTTAGGCCTGTTCCAGTTTTCAGTTGAAAAGGCATATAAGGTTAAATAATTTACACCAATGTTGGCGCAAGCTTCAATTGATTTTCTAACAGCAGTTACACCATTCTTATGTCCAAAAACACGTGGTTTGTTTTGTTGTTTAGCCCAACGTCCGTTTCCGTCCATAATAATTGCTATATGGTTTGGTAAACGAGATTTATCTATTTTAGCTAATATTTCTTTCATTAATAAGGCGTTGCGTAACAAGGTGGTTTTCCAAAGGCGTAAACAAATGAGATACCTGAAAGTACGTACCAGTCGTTACTGTTTGGGTTCCCAAATTCTAATTCAGGTATGCTATCTTCTTCATCAAAGTAATTATAATCGATTTCATCAGTAAAAGTATAGGTTGCTCTCACTTCAATCGCCATAGCCAAGCTTCGCGAAATTTTAAACTTGTAACCAATTCCAAAAGGAATGGCTAAAGTAGTTTTTGAATCATATACATATTGCTGTGGAGAAATATAGTCAGTAACTACATTGTAGTTAAACGCTGCAATTTCAACCAAAATATAAGGTGTATGTGTTTGATTGTGCGTGTCAATATTATAATCAAAATAATTGTATTCCAAGCCAACTGCCAATTCCTTCACAGAATTGGTGAAACGAAGACCCCTTTGCTGTCTCGCGCTATTGCTAGCATTTGCATCATCTGCAGAAAGTTCAGCGTATGTAAAAGTTCCTCTTAAGGCCATTCTTGGATTGAAATTATATTTATAAATGATTCCACCCATAAAATTATTTGGATTTATATAGTACTCTGAGCCTATATCTCCAATATAATTACTGCCGCCAGCAAAAATACCAATCTCATTAATTTGAGCTTTGGAAGTAATTGTAATACAGATGAATAAAATAAAAAATATTAATTTTTTCATATAAAATTTGCGTGCAAATATAGAAAATTCTATTCGCATTTTGAAGTTTAACAATCTCTTTTTTGATTAACTGAATTTAATTGAAAAAATTGTTAGAAATAATAACTAATATTAAAATGGAGAATTTAAACTTAGTTGCGGGTATCTTGTCCCCAAAGGAGTTTTTCACGAAGTGTTTTAATGAATGTTTGCTGATTAATTTCAACCATTTTTAAATTGAAATTTGACTTCTTAATTGAAATTTGAGTACCGCTTTGTATGGTTGTTATACGAGAATCTAAAGACAGGAAAAAATCATCTTCTCTTCCGCTCACTTTAAGTTTTATAGAAGTATTGTCTGGAATTACCAATGGCCTTGCGTTTAAGTTATGAGGCGCAATGGGTGTTAACACAAAACTTTTAGCCTGTGGTGTAATTATTGGACCGCCACAACTTAGAGAATAACCTGTTGAGCCAGTTGGTGTTGCAACAATTAATCCATCAGCCCAATAAGATGTTAAATATTCATCATCTAAATAGGTTTCAATGGTAATCATAGAAGCCGTATTTTTTCTGCTAACCGAAACTTCATTTAATGCAAAGTTCAATGTTTTTAAATTTTCAATTTTGGGAGAAGTAGAGATACTTAATAAAGTGCGTTTTTTAATGAGAAATTCTTTTTTTAATAACATTTCTATGGCAAAAGAAATCTGTTCTTTTTGAACCGTTGCTAAAAATCCCAATCGGCCAGTATTAATACCTACAATTGGTATTTTAGAGTCTCTAATAAAAGTAACAGCCCTTAAAATGGTACCATCACCACCAATGGTGAACATAAAATCAAACGAACTATTTAGTTCGGTATGTGATGAGAAAGTTTCTAAAGAATCAACATCTATGCTGCTTTTTAAGCCAGCATAATATTGTTTTTCAACAATAAATTCAATATGGTTTTGTTGTAATATGCGAAATAATTCCTCAACATACAATTTGTCTTCGGGCTTGTAATATTGACCGTATATAGCAACTTTCATACTTAAATGTTTAAATATTTTTGCAGGTAATTAGAACGTTCTTTTAAATCTTCCAAATAAAAATCTTCTTTGTGTTTTGAATTAATTTGATAATTATAGCGTCTAAAAGATTGCAATATTTCATTCACATTTTTAGCGCTGAATTTGAGCGTTATGTTAACCATAGAGGCGGTACTCTCCGAAATAAAAAGACCGTGAATTTTTCCCTTGCTAGATTCAACAATCTGACAAATTTCACTAAACGAAAAAGCACTGGTTTCTTTTTCTAAATGCAAGGAAATACCCTCGTTTTTTAAAAAAGGGGTTTCATTTAACAGGTGTAGAATATCGATCAAGTCATAGTAACCTATGTACTCTTTTTTAGCATTAATTAATGGAATTATATTGGTTTCGTTAGCAGCGAAGATGGCTAAAAGTTCTAATATATTATTGTCTTCTTCTGAATTAAAAAAATTATACAAATATTGGAAATAACCAATTTCTTTTTCGTTTTCATCAATGCTTTCAACATCTGTTTTCGAAATTAAACCAATTAACAATTTTTTTGAAACCACAGGAAAATGACTGAAAGACGTTTCGTTAAAAAATAATTTTGTCTCCGAAATCGTGGTTTCAAGCGAAAATGGGCTGAATTCTTTTAATATATACGGGGTTGTTTCCATATGGTTTGTTATTGTACTACAAATTAATCAAAAATAAAACCAAAAACATATTCTTAGTTCGTAAATTTGCGATTCATTTTAAAATTAAAACTATTAACAATGACAAAATTAAGTGTAAATGTTAATAAAATTGCAACATTGCGTAACTCACGTGGAGGCGATTTTCCAAATGTTGTAAAGGTGTCTGCTGATATTGAACGGTTTGGAGCTGAAGGAATCACCATTCACCCAAGACCTGATGAGCGACATATTCGTTACCAAGATGCATACGATTTAAAAGAAATAGTGACTACTGAGTTTAATATTGAAGGAAATCCAATTCCTAAATTTATGGATATGGTGTTGGCGATTCAACCAACGCAGGTTACTTTGGTGCCAGATGGGATTGATGCCGTAACTTCAAATGCCGGTTGGGATACGATTAAACATCAGTCTTTTTTAAAAGAAGTGATAGCCGAATTTAAATTAAAAGGCATTAGAACTTCAGTTTTTGTTGATCCAGAATTTAAATTTATTGAAGCCGCTGCATCATCAGGTGCTGATAGAATTGAGTTATATACTGAAGCGTTTGCCAGTCAATATGCCTTAGGAAATAAAACGGCTATAAAACCGTATACAGAATGTTCCATTTTAGCAAACAAATTAGGCTTGGGGATTAATGCAGGTCACGATTTGAGCTTGGATAATATTCAATTTTTTGCCGAAAATATTCCAAACTTATTAGAAGTTTCTATTGGGCATGCGTTAATTGCAGAGTCGTTATATTTGGGCTTGGAAAATGTAGTGAATATGTATAAATATAAGTTGAAGGTATAAAGTTAAAGAGATTACAATATAATAGTCTAATCTTAGTTTTAGTTAAAGTTTAAAACAAATAATTATGAAGTCGATTTTAGTTACAGGAGCAGCTGGGTTTATAGGTTCAAATATGGTTGAATATTTAATAGAAACCTATCCAAATTATAAAATTGTTGTTATTGATGCTTTGACATATGCCGGAGATTTAGAAAATTTGAAAGCCGTAAAAAATGCTAAAAACTTTACATTTGTTCAAGGTAATATTTGTGATAGAAGTTTAATTCAACGCATTTTTCAGCATTATTATATTCACGATGTGATTCATTTAGCGGCAGAATCTCATGTTGATAATTCAATTAGCAACCCTGATGTATTTATTGAAACCAATGTAAAAGGAACATTTACCTTGATTGATGTTGCTTATAAATATTGGATGGACAAACCATTTGTTTTTAAAAACGGATTTGAAGAGAGTCGGTTTTTACATGTTTCAACCGATGAGGTTTATGGAACCTTGGGTGAAACTGGTTTATTTACTGAAGAAACCCCATATGCCCCAAATTCGCCATACAGTGCTTCAAAAGCAAGTAGTGATTTAATTGTAAGAAGTTATCACCATACCTATGGGATGAACACGGTAATTACAAATTGTTCAAATAATTACGGACCTAAACAACACGACGAAAAATTAATTCCAACGGTGATTAGAAAAGCATTGGCAGGTGAAAACATTCCAATTTATGGAGATGGAAAAAACATAAGAGATTGGTTGTATGTTGCTGATCATTGCAAAGGAATCGATTTGGCTTTTCATAAAGGAAACGTTGGTGAAGTGTACAATATTGGTGGAAATAATGAACGAAATAATAACTATATTGCGAACAAAATTTGCGAGGTGTTAGATACGCTTGTTCCCCTAGAAAACGAAAGTTATAAATCGTTAATTTCTTTTGTTGAAGACAGAGCAGGTCATGATTATAGATATGCCATTGATGCTTCAAAAATTGAAGAAAA